>JAIPGE010000080.1 GCA_021736285.1 Candidatus Izemoplasma sp. | reverse complement strand
GATTACAAGTGATGGCAACTGGGTCCACTTTAATGGTGGTACAGAAGGTATCACACCAGATATTATTGCCAATCCAACAGCGCAGGAAACAGCGTATAAAGTCTTTTTAATTGATGAAGACCCGCTACAATATGATACCGTTGACCCACGTATCGCAAACATCCAACATATTTTAAATGCGATGGGCTATGATGTTCGAACGGATGGGTATTTTGATGATGACACACTTGCCGCTGTCTTAAACATTCAAAACAACAATCAACTACCAGCAAATGGCATGTTAGATGATGCCACTTTAAGTGTGATTAATGATGCGTTAGATCAATTCCGTGATAACCCAGCAAATGATACCCAACTTCAAAGCGCCATTGATTATTTTGTGAACAATGATTAAAGTCATTGACATCATAAAACGAAAAGGACGTATTTACACAATTGAATTCTCGAATAAAGTATCCTTTGACATTAGTGAAACATCACTGAGTCACCATCATTTATTTCGCGGCAAAGAACTCTCAACAGATGAATTTAATGCTGTTAAAAAAGGTGCTCAAACCGATGTTGCATATGTAAAGGGCTTAGCCTATTTATCAAAACAAATGCGTACAAAAGATGAAGTCAGAACGCATTTAAAAAAACAGATGTTTACACCTGTTAGAATTGAAACAGCGCTTGAACTTTTAGCTAAAGAAGGTCATATTGATGATATACGTTATGCCACAATGGTCGTTGAAGATAAGATGCATTATTCGATACACGGACCTAAAAAAATCATCCGTTATTTACAACAAAAAGGCATTGACAAGCCGACGATTCAAAAAGCGCTTATTCATTATGATGAGTCACTCCAAATAATCACCATCACAAAAGATTTAGAAAAACAAACGACTTATCCCATTAACAAACCATTTTATAAAGCTATTCAGAGTTTAAAACAACGATACTTTCGCAATGGCTTTGCGTCGCATGTGATTGATCAAGTGTTTCAAGATCATCACGATATGATTGAACAAGCGATTGATGAAACAACGCCGTTTGAACGTGATTTAAAAGCACTTCAAACAAAAGAACAATCATTATATGTGTTACAACAAAAACTACGAAAAAAGGGATATTCCAGTGCCATTATAAGCACAATTAAACAATAGGAGGAAGCCGATGAATCAAGATGATCTATATTTTTTCAATCAAGGAAAACTCTATGATGCATACCGTGTTTTTGGTGCACATATCATCAAAAATAAGGCCGGAGAACACACTGGTGTACGATTTACTGTTTGGGCACCCAATGCTCAAGAAGTCAGTGTATTAGGTGAATTTAATAATTACCAAGCGTGGGTTCATAACTTATCAAAAATTGATGATGTTGGTATTTGGTCGATTGATATAACAGATGCCAAAGAATGGCATATGTATCAATACGAAATTAAAACCTCTGATGGACGGACACTGTATAAAGCAGATCCATATGCTTTTTTCTCAAGTGAAAGACCTGCTCAACTCAGTAAAGTATATGACATTGATGGGTATCTTTGGAATGATGCCAAATATATGCATAACCGTGACCATAGAAGACCATATAATAATCCGATGAGTATTTATGAACTGCATTTAGGGACATGGATGGTAAAACCAGATGGGTCCTATCATAAATACAACGAAATTGTTGAACAATTAGTTCCCTATCTTGTTGAAAATGGGTTTACGCATGTCGAATTTATGCCTCTCATTGAACATCCACTTGATCAATCTTGGGGATACCAAGGCACAGGTTATTACAGTGCCACAAGTCGTTATGGGGTTCCTAAAGATCTAATGTATTTGATTGATCGCTTACACCAAGCAGATATTCAAGTTATTTTAGATTGGGTGCCAGGTCATATCTGTCGCGATGCACATGGTCTTTATATGTTTGATGGCAAACCCTTATATGAATATGATGAAGCATGGAAACGCGAGAACGAAGTTTGGGGTACCGCTAATCTTGATTTAGGAAAAGGTGAAGTCCAAAGTTTCTTGATTTCAAATGCCCTTTTTTGGATGAAATACTTTCATATCGATGGCTTCCGCATCGATGCAGTAAGTAACTTAATCTATTACTTAGGCGATAGCGCTAACGGCATCAATGAAGGTGCACTTGATTTTTTAAAAAAATTAAGTGAAAAAGTATTTGCGCATTATGATAATGCGTTATTAATTGCAGAAGATTCAACAGCGTATCCCAAAGTAACACACCCTACCACACATGGGGGATTGGGCTTTAACTATAAATGGAACATGGGATGGATGAACGACACACTTGAATATTTTGAAGAAGATCCAATTCATCGTAAATATCATCACCATCTCATTACCTTTGGGTTAACCTATGCTTTTACCGAAAATTACGTCTTGCCACTAAGTCATGATGAAGTGGTTCATGGAAAAAAATCATTGGTGAATAAAATGCCAGGTGATTATTGGCAAAAATTTGCGAATTATCGCGCCTTAATGGGACTCTTTTATACCCATCCGGGTAAAACTTTATTGTTTATGGGGGGCGAATTTGCGCAAATGCATGAGTGGAAAGATTACACCGAACTTGATTGGCAGTTGTTACAATATCCACTACATAATGGTGCAAAACGGTTTAATCATGATATGAACCACTTAGTGAAACACCACAAAGCACTTTATGAAAATGATCATTCTCCTGACGGGTTTGAATGGGTCGATGCGAACAATATTGATTATTCGATTTTTACATTTATTCGTTATGCCAAAGATAAAAATACATTTGTTGTGGTTATTTTAAATCTTACGCCTGTTGTCCATCATCATTATCAGTTTGGCGTACCACAAAAAGGATCATTTACAGAAATCATGAACAGTGACAAAGGGATTTATGGGGGAAGCAATCTATATAATGGAGATACATTACATACCAAAGATGAAACAAGACATGGATTTAACCAATCTGTGGATTGTTTGTTGAGTCCTCTATCAGTAACGATTCTTAAGTACAATCAGTAGGTGAAACAATGAAAAAAGATGTTGTCGCAATGGTGCTTGTCGGTGGTCGAGGCAGCCGACTAAAAAGTATCACTAAAGACACTGCCAAACCTGCAGTGACATTTGGTGGGAAGTACCGCTTAATTGATTTTGTATTAAGCAATTTAACCAATAGCTCTATTGATACATGTGGGATTATTACTCAATATGAACCCCATGATCTGATGCGCTATATTTCGTTTGGAAGCACATGGGATTTAGATGTTAACGAAGGTGGCATTTCGTTTTTGACACCCTACACGTCAAGTGATGGTGAAAAATGGCAAAAAGGAACAGCGCATGCAATTCAGCAACATTTTTACTTCATTGAGCAATACAATCCCAACCATGTCGTTATCTTAGGTGGCGATCACATTTATAAAATGGATTATAGAGACATGATTACAACGCATAAAGATCATAATGCAGACGTTACTATTGCGACCTTTACAGTTAAAAAAGAAGGATCACGATTTGGTATATTAGAAACAGACGATACCCATCAAGTGCTAAGTTTTGAAGAAAAACCAGAGGACCCAAAATCAGATCAAGCATCAATGGGCATTTATGTTTTCAAGACATCTGTCTTAAAAAAACTATTATTTATGGAAAAAGACGCTCACTTTGATTTTGGTCACGGTATTATCCCACTCGCGTTAGATCAAAAACTTAAGGTTATTACCCATTCATTTTCAGGGTATTTTCGCGATGTTGGAACCGTTCAAAGTTTATATGATGCAAATATGGATTTACTTGATAATCCTCAATATCTAAAATTACATGAATATTATGATTTTCCAGTATATACAAAAAGCTCGAACTTACCACCCCACCATATTGGAGAAGTCTCACACATTAAAAATGCGCTTATCGCTGATGGATGCCTTATCTATGGCGATATATCTCACAGTATTCTAAGCAGTGGTGTCTATATGGGCAACGGCAGCGTTGTAAAAGATTCGATTATTTATGAAAACACCCGGATCGGTGATGGCTGTTATATTAAAAATGCGATTGTTTTAAAAGGGAGCGTGTTGTTGCCGAAAACAAAACTTGATTTTAAAGAAATCACCGTTGTTGACAATGCTTTTTTATGGAAATTAGGTGAGGAAAATGGCTGAATTACTTGCGATTATTGATGCTACATACAAAGGTAATTTTGAAAGTTTATCATTACACCGGATGCCAGGAGCACTCCCGTTTGCTGGTAAGTTTCGCTTAATTGATTTTACATTATCTAACATCCGCAACTCAAAAGTGACTAACGTTGCGATTTTTCCGTATGGGAATTATCGATCGTTACAAGATCATGTTGGAAGTGGAAAACGATGGGATCTTGACCGAAGACGGGATGGCTTATTCATTTTACCGCCTAAAAATTCTTATATTATGCCAGGTAAGATGATAACCTTTCAGCGGATGGGTGAACACATTGAATTCCTGTTGCGTTCAACTCAAGAATTCGCCATTATTATGCCATCAAGTATTGTTTGGAATATTGATTTTAAAGATGTGTTAAACCAGCATATTCAATCACGTAAAGACATCACAGAAGTGATGCATCAAAATGATCGATTACGGACGTATGTGTTGTCAAAAAAAATATTGATTGATTTAATTGAATCCGCAGAATCTATGCAGTATCGGACAATGCTGGATATTGTAGCCTATAGTCCTTCATTATCGGTGAATATTTATCACCACGAGTCCTATACCAAATTAATTGAATCAATTGATGATTTTTTAACTACGAATCTTGATATGCTTAATTTTGACATCGGTCGTAAAATTTTTAAAGAGGATGCCCAAATTTTTTCTAAAGAAAAAACAGCTCCACCTGCTAAATATTTAAACAATGCTTTAGTTGAAAACTCAACTGTTGCGGCAGGTAGCATTGTTGATGGTGTGTTAAAGCGCAGTATCATTGGGCGCGATGTTGTGATTAAGAAAAATGTGACGATTAAAAATAGTTATATTATGTCGAATTGTTTTATCGAAGAAGGCGCTTATCTAGAAAATGTCATTTTAGATAAACGCACAGTCGTCAAAAAAGATACCTATATTAACAGTACGCCAGATTTTCCATACATTTCACAAAAACGACAAGTTGTGACCAATTTTGATCAAATTAAAATATGTATGGTTGCAAGTGAAGCATATCCATTTATAAAACGGGGTGGACTTGCTGATGTCATTGGTGGCTTATCTCGTAATTTGGTGCGGTTAGGTGTTGATGTGACCGTTATATTACCTTATTATAAACGCATTAAACAAGACTTTAGCGAAACGATTAAACGCGAATTTTCAATGGTTGTTACCTATGATGATAAACGATACAAAACAACCGTTTTCTCAAGACTTTATAAAAAAGTAAGGTTTTACTTTATCGAAAGTTTTGATTTCTTTGATACAGGACAAATATATGGATATGACAATGATCCCGACCGCTTTGCATTTTTCAATAAGGCAGTTGTGACACTATTTGATCAGATTGATCACTTTGATTTGTTGCATATTCATGATTGGCACACAGCTCTGTTACCATTGATTTTAGACAACTCACAACACAACAATTTAAAAACATTATTAACGATTCACAATGTTGAATATCAAGGTAAAGCAGATGCCAAAATCATTCACAAACTGGGTATTAAAAACTTTGTATTTCGGTCTGACAAAATCAATATATTAGAGATTGGTATTGATACCGCAACAAAACTTTCAACTGTATCACCAACATATAAGGAAGAACTAACATATGAGTATTATGGAAAAAATCTAACATACTTTATTATCAAGCGCGAACGTGATTTCTTTGGTATCCTAAATGGGATTAGTTCAGTTTTAAATCCTGAACGCGATAAATTAATTCACACGTCATATCAACTGTCAACACGCGATGACAAACTTGCCAATAAAAACTATTTACAAGAGATTATGGAGTTACAACAGGGCAAAGATAAATTTGTGATTGGAATGGTATCACGGATTGTCGAACAAAAAGGATTTGATCTGCTCATTTCAGTGTTAGATGAGGTATTACAAGACGAGCGAATTCAATTTGTTTTGCTTGGAGAAGGCGAAACATCGCTTAAAGAATCTTTAAAAGCAATTATGAAACAACATCCTAATCAAGTTCGGCTCAATTTGGGATATGATGCAACTGTCCCGAATTATATCTATGCCGGCGCTGATGCCTTTTTGATGCCGAGTCGTTTTGAACCATGTGGGCTAGGTCAAATGATTGCATTAAAATATGGAACTTTACCAATCGTTCGAGATACTGGAGGGTTGTCAGACACAGTAGATAACTATGATCCAATTACACATAACGGAAATGGGTTTAAATTTTATAATTATGATGGGTTTGATTTACAACAAGCAATCGAATCAGCTAAAGACGTATTTTTTGATAAACCAGATGTGTGGGATCAAATGGTGGTTAGAGCAATGCAAACAAACTACAGCTTAAAACGACAAGCCCGTAAATATATTGATTTATACCG
>JAIPGE010000079.1 GCA_021736285.1 Candidatus Izemoplasma sp. | reverse complement strand
AAGGCATTGGTAATACCATCCGCGTTAGTTTATCAACTGATCCTGTTGAAGAAGTTAAAGTGGCGAAAGCATTACTGGCTTCACTTGAATTATACGATAAGCCAAATATCATTAGTTGTCCTACCTGTGGACGATTACAGTATGATATGTTCCCCCTTGTTGAACAAGTTGAAGCGTATCTAGAAACGATTGATACGAATATTACTGTGGCGGTTATGGGCTGTGCAGTCAATGGGCCTGGTGAAGCTAAAAGCGCAGATATCGGAATTGCTGGCGGTAAGAATGAAGGTTTATTGTTTGTTAAAGGAAAAATTAAACGTAAAGTCAAACAAGAAGAGATGTTCAATGCCTTAAAAGAAGAAATTGAAGTATATATACAAAAAGATGAAAACTAAAAAAGAGGAAAGCTAATTTGAGCTTTCCTCTTTGTCATCTAAATCATAAATTGCGATGAAGTGAACGGTCACACCAACAAAATTATTGCCATCAGGTGCATCATAATCTAATTCACGAATGATAAACA
Source organism: Candidatus Izemoplasma sp. (assembly GCA_021736285.1). Classification (GTDB taxonomy): domain Bacteria; phylum Bacillota_I; class Bacilli_A; order Izemoplasmatales; family Izemoplasmataceae; genus JAIPGF01. The sequence continues at coordinate 6,118 of JAIPGE010000079.1, read as the reverse complement.
ACTGATCACTGTCGAATAACGCATCGATGAATCCATTGACAATGGTTTCATCTTGTGTGGTGAAAAAGACTTCGACTTGAACAACATGATAGCTTTCATCAATGATTGCTAAGTCTGATTCACTAGGGAATGTTGGATCCTGATTGACGTATACAGTCCGCTGCATATCATTGCTTTCATCAACACCTAATTCTTCTAGTATGGCCACTGTTTTATAGGTTAAACCTTCTGCGGTAAAGACATTTGGTATAATATTATACAAACTATATAAGTCTTCTGTTTGCACATCACGGTAATCTGCAATTAATATTTCAAGGTCTTCAATTTGATTTTGTAAGCGAATATTTTCACTATGAATCGCTTCATTTCGACTATTAATATTACCAAGAGCAATACTTCTTACTAAGAATACCAAGCCAATAATAACAACAAGTGACGCATAGAAGATATAATTCGTCGCTTTTCTATTGAGCATCTGTATTCACCTCAATTGTAAAGGTAGACACATATTCAACGTCTCCACCAAAGCGTTGTGGTGTGGAATATCCCGATGTAATTACCCAGTCTAAATTTAAGATTTGGTTGTTTAATATATTATATGAAAACGGCGTAACAATGGCGACATCAATTTGGATTTCACTAATGTCTTGATCGTATGATACGCGATTAATCCGACCACCGTGCAACTGTGTAATCAATTCTAAATCATCAATATAGTTATTGAAATTAATCCGGTGTTGTTCAATTTCTGCGATATCTTCTTGGAAATCAATCACTTGTAAATCAATTTCATAGCCGGTTATCTCTTCTTGAGTAAGTGTTAATTCATGTTGTAAATCATTGTTTAAGCCATTGAGTTCTTCCATTCTCAGGGTTGCATCACGGTAAGGTAAATATATAAAGATAAACGATAAGACAACACCTAGTAACAACGCAACAACAACATTAACGTTAAATTGACGGGCCCGTTTGACTTCTGGTAATAAATCAACATAGACAAAATCACTAACACCTGTCGAACTTTTTTGGTATACATAACGTTTTGCCATACTACCACAATCCTTTCGGATTCATCAAACTTGCCGCAAGTGGAATATAACATTCTCGATCGATTAATGTATCAACAATTTTACTCACTGTCTTCATGTCGAAGACTTGTAATTCCGTCGGATTACCTTCTTCATAGAAAAAGTCATTAACTTCTTGATTTGAAAATTTCGTCGACATATTAAACAAGACAATCTTTTCAACACGACTTTCTCCATCGTTTAGATTAAATCGGTAGTAATTGCTAATCTTCGCAATTTCTTGATCTAATTTATCAAGATATGCTTCTCCTTGTAATTGTGTAATTCCCATATTTTGAACCAATGAGAATATTGGAATTTCTTCATCAAAGATATAAAGCGAATAGGTATCATCAAAAATAGCTAAAAACATAATGTCTTTTTCGAATTGAATCTCACTATCTTCGTATTTTCGATAATAATATAAGCGATGTAACGATAACGGTGGAATATCTGTACGAACAACCGTCATATTCATTTCATAAAATAAATTAATATAGCTTTTTAATTCATCCGTCGGTGCATAAAACATAATTACTTCATAAGCATCAGAACTTTTTTCATGAATAATATAATCCATCTGCATATTATCAAACGGAATCATAATTGTTTTGCCAATTTGTGATTGAATGTAGTCGCCAATTTCTTGTGGCTTATAGATGATTGGGACTTCAATTTTACGAAACGTAAACAATTCCTCATGAATAATAAGATTAATTCGGCGTGCTTTAATTTTAAATAGCCGAAATGTCTCTTTTAATACTTTTAATAGTTTTTCTTCTTTATAAATTATCCCATTCTCAATTGTTCCAGGTGGCAATTTCACACTTGAATATTTTAATTTCTTCATGTTATAGCCATCTGGCTTCTCAATAAAGTTAAACTCTTTATCAGTAAAAAAACAATTTAATGTTACTCTAGCCATAAAGTCACCTTCTTCCTAAATTAATAGCCCCATATACCAATTTAATACTATGTCACCATAAAAATACGCAACCAATGCCCCAAAGAAAATAAATGGAACAAACGGAATATACCCTTCTTTTTTACCAAAGATAAGGTTTACAATCAGTCCTGATAACGCTGCAAAGAATAGTGATAGAAACACTGTCTGATAGCCTAATACAAGACCAATAATCGCATATAGTTTTATATCTCCGCCACCCAAAGCTTCTTTTTTAAAGCGCTTTTTACCATACCACGCAATCAAATATAAGAAACCAAAGCCTAATATCCCACCAATAATTCCATCATACCAATAATTAATTGGTGAAACGATCCGTAACACAAAAATGACCGGAAAGAAAATCAAAAGTATTTTATCAGGAACAGTGCGGTAATATAGATCACTCACAGTGACAATCATCATAAGTGATATAAACAGTACTATTACTATATATTCTATCATAGTTTCCCGTAAAAGTACAAATGAAAACGCAAATAAGACACCTGTAATAAATTCAATGACCGGGTATTTAATCGAAATCGGCTGATGACAACTTTTACATTTCCCACCCACAAAGATATAACCAAGGACAGGGATTAGTTCTATAACTCCTAATACTTTATTACAGTTAGGGCAATGACTACGCCCTAAAAGCGATTCTCCTTTAGGTATTCTTATTCCAACTACATTAAAAAACGATCCAAACAACGTTCCTAAAAAAAATACATATCCAACCAACGCTATAACTATATAATTCATCGTATCACCAAGTCCTATTTTACACTATTTCTTAGAAAAATACTATATTAAAAAGCAATATACAAACTCGTATATTGCTTTAAAACGTCATAGTTAATTAAATAAATTATTAATTGTCTTTATTCAACTGTATCAGAGACAGTATCTTTAGATAGATTACTTGGAGCATCAGAAGTTCCAACCCACTCATAATCACTGGTAGTACCCTCAACTATTGTAGTGACATCTAATACAACAACCCAAACACTGCCATCATATGTAGCTGTCATAGTATCATAAGAATCAGCATCAAAACCATCTATGTAACCAGATAAATCATCAGCATAAGTAAGTGATCCCGTTCCACCACATTCAACTGCGGTCGGATTTTCAGTACAATACAGTTTCGCTGCGTTTTCCATCTGAAGTGCATCATTATATACTGCCCCTCGCTGAGTATTTTCAATAATACTTCCTACCGCAGGAATTGCAAATGCACTAATAATTCCTAATACAACAATTACAATCAATAGTTCAATTAAAGTTACACCTTTATTATTCATTTTAATTTTCCTCCTTAGTTTATTGTTACTTGTATTTACAAGTTATTTTAAATATACCACTAAATAAGCCAAAAGTCAATTTTAAATATGACTTTTTGTAATTGATAGTCAATTCTTTTTAAATTAAATTTGAGCAGTAAATGTAAGACTTGGTAACATAATCGCTAAAAGCATAATAACGACCAATGTGAATATCATAATTAACAGCACAGGTTCCAATGCTTTACGGACCCGGTCGATTTTTACTTCACTGTCACTTTCATAAAAATCTGATAGGTTGGTCAACATTTTACCAAGCTCTCCAGTTTGTTCTCCAACACTAATCATTCGGGTAAAGATAACTTCTGACGCGTAATGACCTTCGAATGCGAGTGACATGTATTCTCCGCCGTTAACGTTCTTTTGTGCCTCAATAATGATGTCTTTATAAATTTGGTTTTGTAAAGTATCATAGGTGACAACTAAACTTTCTTGAAGTGGCACATGGGCATTCAACATTTGTGATAATGTTGCGGCAATTCGTGATAAATTATTCAACTTCACGATTGTACCAATAATTGGTATCCGAATTGCGATATAGGATAATACACGTTGAAACTTACGTGAATATTTTTTAAGCAAAATAAAGATGGCAACGAAACTGACAAAGCCAAGTCCTAAGAATATTGCATAATTTGTTAAGAAATTCCCAATATCAATAAAGAGCCTTGTGACGGCTGGCATTTCGACATCATCGACACTGTTAAACATGTCTTCGAAGTTTGGCATAACGTAGACAAAGATAAATACCGCCACAGCAAATGCTACTGTCAAATAAATAATTGGCATCATTAACGTTTGTTTTATCGCCGCTTTAATGCGGTGTTGTGCTTCAAAATAATCAACGATTTCGACCAATGCTTCTCTTAGGTTACCTGTTGTTTCACCAACTCGAATCATTGAAATCAATATTTCAGGAAAGTCATTCGGATATTCTGAGTAAGCATCGGCCAAGGTGGTACCACTGTTCACTTCATAAAAAATCCCATATAAAATTCGTCTTACTGCTTTATTGGTTTGCTGGGTTGCCAACATTTCACTGGCTTCGTTGAGTTTAACCCCTGATCTAAGTAATGAGTTAAGTTGTCTTAAGTAAAAGATTAAATCTTGTTCTTTAATAACTCGTCCAAAGCTAATCCGATTTAATTCTAGCAACAATGATTTTTTTTGATAAACCTCAATCGGTTTCATCCCGTTTTCTTGTAAAAACTTATCAACCATTATTTTAGATGGTGCTTCAGTGAGTCCTTTAACAATTTTTCCATCTTTTAAGCGTCTTGCCCGGTATTTATAATCATAAATTTTCATACTATCCCTCTAATCCAGACTGATGCGCATAATTTCATCCATTGTGGTGATGCCTTGTTTGACTTTTTCAAGTCCTGCATCAAACAATAATGTCATGCCATCTTTACGGGCTTGTTTCAAAATTTCATGTTCGGGAGCTCGATTAGACACTAATTGTACGATTTCTTCATTAACATCTAAAATCTCAAAAATCGCAGTTCGGCCTTTATAGCCTTTATTATTACAATGTTCACAACCATGCGCATGTTTCACTGTCTCAAGTTTAACATTGTGACGATCTAAAACTTCTTGTTCGCTTTTACTCGGTGTTTCATCGGTTGCACATTCATTACAAACAACACGCACAAGACGTTGTGCAACAACACCACTTAAACTTGATGCGACTAAAAATGCATCAATTCCCATATCAATTAAGCGCGTAATTGTTTTAATTGCACTGTTGGTATGAATGGTACTTAATACCAAATGCCCGGTAAGCGATGATTTAACCGCGATTTCAGCGGTTTCGGTATCACGTATCTCACCAACCATGATAATGTTGGGATCTTGACGTAAAATACTTCTTAAGGCATTGGCAAATGTAAAATCAATGTCACGGTTAACGTTAACCTGATTGATACCTTCTAATTCAATCTCAACTGGATCTTCAACGGTAATAATGTTGACATCATCGGCATTGAGTTGGTCTAATGCAGCATATAAACTGGTTGTTTTCCCACTACCAGTTGGACCACTGACGAGTAAAATACCATTTGGTCGAGCAATTAATTTTTCAAATATCTTGCGATCAAATTTATTTAAGCCAAGGCGATCGAGTCCTTTGTTATCGCGTGATAAGTCAAGGACACGCATGACGGCTTTTTCACCGCGAACGGTTGGTAAGGTTGAAATCCGTAAATCAATTGGACGGCCTTCAATAATGGTTTTAATTCGCCCATCTTGTGGTTTTCTCGTATCGGTAATGTCCATATGGGACATAACTTTTATCCGTGAAATCAATTTCGGTAAAATCACTTTCGGTAACGTACGTTCAGTGCCTAAGACACCATCAATACGGTACCGGATTTTAAATTCAATATCAGTTGGATCAATATGAATATCTGATGCTTCTGATTTAACAGCGGTTAAAAGTATCTGGTTAACCAGTTGAATGATTGGACTGGCATTCGTATCGTCTTCAGGATCACGAATCAATTCTTCATAAAATTTTTCTTCTTCTTTTTTCTCTTCTTTTACTTCGATACCAAGTGATTTTAAAGTTTTAGAGAAGCCATAATAGCGTGCAATCGCTGTGTCAATATCATCTTTTGTTGCTAAGACAGTTTCAACGTTCATTCCTGTCCGTAACCGAACATTTTCAATGGTTGGAAAATCAAGGGGATCATTTCACGCAATAACGATCCGTCGCCCTCTGATATTGATGGGCATAATTCGCGCTTTGGTTACAATTTCTTCAT
>JAIPGE010000078.1 GCA_021736285.1 Candidatus Izemoplasma sp. | reverse complement strand
GAGGGGCTTCATCGTAACGGACAAAGTCGCGTTTAAAGACACCAGTACCTTGTGTCATTTGATTTAAATCAATCGCATAACTCACAATTTCAGCTTCTGGTACCTCAGCGGTAATTTGTTGTTTTCTACCTGTGAGGGGTTCCATGCCTAAAACTTTTCCACGTCGTTTGTTAATGTCACCCATCACATCACCAACGTAATCATCATGGGCAACGATTTCAAGTCGCATAATCGGTTCTAGTAGTGTTGGAATGGCAGATTTAATCACATCTTTAAATGCGAGTGACGCAGCTATTTTAAATGAGATTTCATTTGAATCTACGGCATGATATTTTCCATCGTAAAGTACCGCACGGACACCAATGACTGGAAAGCCAGCAAGTGGTCCTTTATCAAATGTGTCAATGAGTCCTTTTTCAACAGCTGGAAAATAGCCTTTAGGAACACTTCCACCATGAATTTCTTCAGTGAACTCAAACTCGTTTTCATTTGGGTTCATTGGTTCAAAGCGGATATCAACAACACCAAATTGGCCACTACCACCAGATTGTTTCTTATGACGACCATGGCCCTCTGCTGTTTTCCTGATTGTTTCCCGATAAACAATTTTTTGTTCAAGAATGTCAACTTCAACACCAAATGCATTTGCTAATTTTTCAAGTGTATAGTTAATATGAGCCATACCTTGTCCACCGATTAATAATTGAGATGTCTCTCGGTTTCGCTTGTATTCAAATGATGGATCTTCAATGACTAATTTATGTAACGCAGTTGAGATTTTATCTTCATCGCGTTTTTGTTTAGGATGTATTGCAACATAAATTGTTGGTGTTGGTATTTCAGGTCCATGATACATAATTGGTTTTTTCGGATCACATAAGGTGTGCCCTGTCAAAATACCATCTAATTTAACCAAGACACCAATGTCACCAGCAGTTAATGAGTCTGTATCTAGTTGTTCTTTACCACGTAAGAAACTAATTTGATTGACTTTAATTTCTTCTTTGGTGATAGGATTATAAATTTTATCTCCCGATTTTACTGTACCACTATAAACCTTAATATAATTTAGGGTTCCGATATAAGGGTCGATACTTGTTTTAAACACATACGCACTAAATGGTGCATCGTTCACTGTCTTACGGCGGATTTTTTCAGCGGTTTCTGGATGCATACCTGCTTTAGGTTTTAAATCATTTGGTGCTGGCATAAACTTAGCAAACATTTCTAATAAATCACGAACACCTATGTCTTTTAAAACAGATCCGACAACGACAGGTTTTAAATCACCATTTAAAATACCGTCACGTAATCCACCACAAATTTCATCATCCGATAACTCAATACCTTCAAAGTGTTTTTCTAAAAGTGCTTCACTGCTCATTGCGACACTTTCAACAATGTTTTCACGTGGTTCTTCAACCAAAGAAAGGTATTTCTCATCAATCTCTTTATCGACAACTTTTCCATTTTCTAATACACGTTTCTTCATATCCACTAAATTGATATACCCATTGAAATCTTCACCATCAATTACCGGATATAAAAACGGTACTGCTTTATTCCCTAAGATTTTTTGTAAACTTTCTAAGACTTTCTCGTATTTAACATTTTCTTTATCCATTTTATTGATAAAAATAAACGTCGGTACGTTTCGTTCATTTAAGTTTTGGATAATCTGTTCAGTTTGTAAGTCAACGCCACGTTGTCCATCGATTACCATAACTGCACCTTTAACAACACTCAAAGCTTGGTTTACTTCATTAACCATACCCCGAGCACCAGGTGTGTCTAAAAAGTTAAACTTGTATCCGTCATGCTCGACAGGAATCACAGAAGTTGAATATGATGACGTATGATTTTTTTCTTCTTTCAGAAAATCAGATGTTGTGTTTTCATCTTCAACTGTTCCTTTTACACCTTTTACATCTGTAACATGGAGCACAGCTTCCATAAAGGAAGTTTTTCCCGAACTTTGCGGCCCCACAACGGCAATAGCCCGGATTTTCTCAATATCATAATTTTTCATAAAATGTGTCCCTCCAAATTGATTTCGTGTGTCATAAATTGTGTTAGTAAACGGTTTCTCTATTCTTTATTCTAACATAAAATAACCGTAAATGGTAAATCGTTTTCATTTTTTTTATTTTTTTATAATTAATCCATTTCTTAAGCCAATCATTATGATTTTTCAACATTAATTATAATCTCTATATGGTGTGCCTTTTATATATCAGTTTAAAGCGCTTGCAAAAAAATATAATTTGATATTAAAAATTGCTTTTTTCGTGTTATAATAGACTAGAGGTGATAGCAATGATAAAGAAAGTAATTCCTTTTGTTCATAATAAACTTAAGGAAATCATTACCACCGATGACTATGTGATCGATGGGACATGCGGGAACGGATATGACACTCTATTTTTAGCACGAAAGGCTAGAAAGGTCTACGCGTTCGATATCCAAGAACTCGCAATAGAAAACACAGAAGAACGTATGAAACGCAATAAAATTCACAATGTTCAAACGATATTAGACTCACACGAAAACCTAGACAAATATGTTCAGGAAGATATTAAAGCCGCATTGTTTAACTTAGGCCATCTACCGGGAAGCGATAAGCGCATTGTAACCCAAGGCCCATCAACCATTTCTGCCCTTAAGAAGATTCAAAAACGTCTCCTAAAAGGCGGAATGATAGCGCTAGTTGTTTATGTTGGTAAATTTGGTGGTCAAGCAGAAAGTGATGATTTACTAAACTATGTTGAATCTCTTGATTTCGATGATTACCACGTTATAAAGTACAGTTACTACAACAAAGTACAAGGGCCTTATGTCATTTGTATTGAAAAACAATAATGAAGAAAATAACACCCTACTTTACAATAAAGTAGGGTTTTTTTAAAAAGTCCTTTTAAATTGTTGATATTATGATATAATCTATTGCGTATGAAAGCGTTTGTAGAGGAGGCAACATGATGTTTAAAACAATTGAAGAAATGATTTATCATGTTAAAGAAGAAAGTATACAAATTATTGATTTTAAAGTTGTTGATATGAAAGGCCGGTGGCACAGGCTGAGCATTACTGCTCGAAAACTTGACAAAAGTATTATGACAAAAGGGATTGGATTTGATGGCTCTAGTTATGGTTTTGTAACAGTTGAAGAATCTGATATGATTATGATTCCAAATGTATCTACCTGTTACCTTGATCCTTTTAAAACACATAAGACAATCGTTGTCATCGCAAATATTTATGTCATTAAGGACAATCAAATTAAGCGATATACCGATGACCCAAGATTCATTGCTGAAAAAACCGAACAATTTATGCGTGACAAACATATAGCAGATACTTGTTTACTTGGACCTGAATTTGAGTTCTTTGTCCTAGATCACGTTTCTTATAAAAACACGAATGAGCATATGGAAGTAAAACTCGATAGTGCCCAAGCAGATTGGAATTCAAGTGACGATTCTTACCGCAACATTGGCTACACAGTACCCCATCATGGAGGCTATCATATTGATTCACCCTGGGACTCAAGCTATGAATTTCGTACCAAAGTAGCATTGGAAGCCGAAAAAATGAACATCCCTATTAAGTATCATCACAGTGAAAATGGTGGACCAGGTCAAGTTGAAATTGAAGTTGATTTTGGTGGCATTAGAGAAATGGCTGATCGGACATTGAAAATGAAAAACTTATTGGACTTAACAGCATTTCAAATGCGGAAAAGTGTTACCTTTATGCCGAAACCTTTTGTTAATGAAACGGGTAACGGCATGCATGTTCATATTCAACTCAAAAATAAAAATGATTATATTATGTTTGATAACAATGGCTATGCCGGATTATCTAAAATTGCCCTTTATGCGATTGGTGGTATTTTAACACATGCAAGTGCACTAACTGCTTTTACCAACCCATCAACCAATTCTTATAAGCGACTTGTCCCGGGATTTGAAGCACCTGTCACTGTAGCATTTGCCAAGGCAAATAGGAGTGCAGTCATTCGAATTCCTGGATATACGATTCAAGCAGATGAAAAACGCTTTGAATTACGTAGCCCAGATGGCACAGCCAATCCCTATTTTGCATACTCAGCAATAATGATGGCTGCATTTGATGGTATATTAAATAAAATTGATCCTACTGATGCCGGATTTGGTCCATTTGATAAAAACTTATATGATTTAACTGAAGATGAGAAAACAAAATTAACTCAACTTCCAACCAATTTGTTAGAAGCCGCAGATGCATTAAAAAAAGATCACAATTTTTTACTACAAAATAATGTTTTTAGTAAAACACTCATTGAGACCCATATTAAACGGATTCAAAATGATCACTACTTGGTCCATAAAATGCCTCATCCCATAGAATTTGAAATGTACTATAGTCTTTAAAAAAATGTAGCGAATTATTACTTCGCTACATTTTTTTTATATTTTCTATTGTATTATTATGGACGTTATTGACACGTTGGCTAACTTGATAATAATTAAGAGCGACGTTATCGGTTTTAAATAATGATTTTAACGTCTCGATGGATTGGTCTTTTTTAAGCCACTTTTTAGCATCTTCTTTTGTTAGAATAACTGGCATCCTATCATGTAGTGGTTTCATAGTGTCTGTTGCTTCTTTTGTTACAATAGCAACAGAAAATTGAGTCTCGTTTGCATATGTTGTATACTGCGTGTAAATTCCGGCAAACAAAAACACCTGATGGTCTTGGGGATAAATATAATGCGGGATTTTTTGATAATTTTCTGCCTTCCATTCATAAAAGCCGTTCGCAAAAAGTAAACATCTTCTTGTTGTGAATGCCTGTTTGTAGATAGGTTTTTCATCAATCGTTTCACGGCGTACATTAATAATTGGGTATTTAAATTGCTCAAACGGCTTAAAGCCCCATTTGATGGTACCTACTCGGTACTGTTTGCCATCATAAATAAGCACTATAATATCTTTGGATGGCGCCACATTATAGTCGGGGATTTGTAACTGACGATTTACTTGATACGGCTTGAATGTCTCGTCTAAATACTGTAGTAACTCATCATAAGTATAACTCACAACAAATCGTCCACACATAAATAGCCTCCTAACGTTTGATTCCCATTTTTATTCGAGGGTCAATTAATGGTAAAATCAAATCATTAATATATCCTATAATAAGTCCTAAAAACGCATAGAACATGCCCACAACAATCACATTCGATAAATCTAAAAAGACAGTACTACCAAATCCACCACTCGTCACTATCGAATCATACAAGAGTTTGGCAACCCCGGGTACCTGATATACAATTTCGATGAGAAAAGAAAAACTGAGTACCATAACAAATATGTTTGTTACTTCGGGAATAAGTGTCGTTAAGACATGTTTTAATGTATGACGGAAAATTATTTGATGCCGTTTTAATCCTTTAGCCCGTAAAATAAGAATAAATTCGTCGTTTAATTCATCAATCACTTCCGCCCGTGTTAATCGAATAATATTGGCCAGTGGCCAAAAAGATAACGCTAAAACCGGAATAATTAAACCTTTTAATTGTTCGATTAATCCGTCACCCACTTGTGTATATAACGGATCTAATATGAATAAGGTATACCCAAAAAATAGAATTAATCCTAAAATCATAATATAAATTGGTACTGAGCCAATTGCTAAAATAGTATTGACAACAATCTTATCAAATAATGAATCTTTGTAAATCGCTGAAAAAACACCAAGAATAAGGCCGAATGACACATAAAAGATATACGCTGCGAGATTCATCATAACAGTTACCCAAAGTTTGCTTAATACCAATTGCCAAGCTGGCTGATTGTAAAGATAACTATTGCCAAAATCCCAATCTAAAAAAACGTCTTTTAGAAATACTTTGTATTGTGTCCATGCCAAGATAACATCTTCAATAACGGGATGAGGCGAACTCCATTTTGCATACATCACCACATTACCAAAAAACTGAATCATTGAAACAATGATGAACAGTGTCACTGTAATTAAGAATAATCGAATCATGCTGTAGCGTAACACATTAAACCCACCTTTCATTGTCGATTCAAGTCACTTAGAATGACAACTGTAAAACGAATCTATTCGTTAACTCCCATTTTAATTCTCGGGTCAACAATCGGTAACAATAAATCATTAAAAAATCCAATCACAAGTGCCAACATGGCATAAAAGAAACCAATAACTGTTACATTTGCAAGATCAAATTTTACTGTTGCTGTATCAAATATTTCATGGACAACAGATTCGTATAAGATAAAACCAACACCACGTGTTTGATACACAATCTCGACGAAGAATGAGAAACTCAGTACAATCACAAAAGTCGTCGTTAGTTCAGGAATGATAGTCGTTAAAATATGCCTAAGAACATATCTAAAAATAATTTGTCGGCGATTCAATCCCTTTGCCCGCAACATAGAAACAAAGTCTTCATTCATCTCATCAATCACTTCTGCTCTTGTTAAACGAATAATATTAGCAAGTGGCCAAAAAGAAAGTGCTAATACTGGTATAATAAGACCTTTTAATTGATTTAATAAGCCCTCTCCTACTTGAGGATAAATTGGTGCCAAAATCTTCAAGTAATAACCGAAAAATAATATCAATCCAATAATCATAATATAAA
>JAIPGE010000077.1 GCA_021736285.1 Candidatus Izemoplasma sp. | reverse complement strand
GTAAACGGGATTAACACTCCAATTATTATAAATGTTATCACACGACTTAAAGAAGTCACATTTAAAAGGAAATCATAAAATTTATCTTTCATTTTAAACATAGTTAACTACCTCACTTTTCAATTGTACAATTATATTATAGCACGTAAAACATAATTTCTATAATAAAACAACGCATCAGAAAAGATGCGTTGATGTTATAACTGTTTACCACTGTCAGCAACTTGTAATAAATCTTTAGGATATGGTCGGAAAATTGTTTGATCAAGTAAATAATCTTCATCAAATCGTACCGCATATCCTAACAACAGTGTTAATACGCTGGTGTAAGGCACTTTATCATTTTGATAATCATTGAGTGTTTCAAAGAATAATTCTTTTTCTTTCTCGGATATTTTCCCTTTAAAATAACCATACATATGGGTATACACATTCACGCGGTGTGATTTATCTGGTGCTATTTTTAAAAGTTTTCGTAATCCTTTTTCATAAAACTCATAAACTGTTTTTGTTGGTAATTTATTATGATTGGCAACCACTTGTCCCAAACTTTTTAAGTCATCTTGATCAAATGACATAAATAAATATTTATTATCGGTATGAAAGTTAACCAACTGGCGCATTTTAGGATCGGCTTTTATGTTTCTAAACTTAGCCATGGTAAAGATTGAAATAAAATAATGATCTCGAATCACAAAATTAGAAATATGACGCTCAGTTGAAATCGGATAATCAGGAAACCGTTTGGCCACGGTTCCACCGAATAAACCAGGGACTTTTTGTGAATCTACATTGGCTTTTTTGGTCCCATGATACACTTTAACGCCATTAATCCCACACGTTGGACTTTTGGCTTTAAGTAAAAAGCCATCAATGGTGTTGGCATCTAAATCTTCAATGAATTGATTGGTAAATTCAACCATATCATCAGTATGATCTTTACCTGTTTGACTTGACACAAGTTTGATTTCTTTGCCTTTTTCCGACCGGACAAGTCGTAATGCCTCACGGGGACTTGGTAAGCCAATTTCGGTTTCCGGACAGACCAAGCTAAAATGGACAAACGGCTCTAGCCGTTTGACAAATTCATTAGCGATCATTGTGCCATCAAAACGAACATGTTTGTGTTCAATACACGCACTGAGAACAATATTTGGCTTAACAAACTTACTCATTATCTTCCTCCACAAGTTGATTAATTTCTTTGACGTATGTTTCAATATCAAATTTGCGTTTTAATCCGTTGGCATTCATATATCTAAGTTTACCAAAAATGTGTCGTTCCGTCCAGGCTCGGTCGTGTTTGCCAAAGCACCAGGCAACCCCTGTATAACCATTGGGTGTATTGCCATCATAAAAATAATAGTTATTGAGTTTTAATGCTGTTTCATAGGCATATTGATAATTTTTTGACCATTCAATTATTTTTTTTGCCCAGTACATCCGCATATATCCCGACATTTGGCCAAATACAATCATTTCTTTCATTGCTGCATTAAAGTACTTATCGTGGGTATTAAATGTTTTATAGTCTTCAATTGTATAAAGATGGTCGCGTTTGTCTAAAATATGATTGTCCATTGTTTTATATGCCCAATCATATGTCATGTGATCAAACTGATCATAATTTTCATTATAATAGACGAAGTTATAAGCAAGTTCGCGTCTAATGATTAACTCTTCTAAAAATTCATCTTTGTTGGGTGACGACTGTTCAATAATAATATGATAAATCTGTACCGGTGAAATGAATCCATATTTTAAATAGGCACTTAAATCAGAAGTATAATGTTTTGATGGGTCATTGCGTTGATCATAATGATCGAGTTTACGACTGACAAACTGATGTAACATTTCATAAGCCTCTCGTTCGCCCATGCATCCTTCTTCATCCATTAACACTGTGTCTCCAAAGTATTCGAGTTTTTTATTAATTTTAGGTCGGATTGTGCGGGCTGCATATTCCTCTTTATCGCTCGCAACCACAACCGGTACAAACACATTATTTTCAACAGTAACAAGACCTGTCTGTGCGTTATTACAAATTGTTTTAATCTCAACCAATAATGCCTTATCTTCTTTCAAATAAGCTTTATCAATATAAACAATATCGACTGCTTCAATCAATGACGTGATATCTTCTAAACCTGTTGTAAAGCGTATATCATCGGTGATTTGTAATAACTTGTCTTTTAAATCAAGTGACAATTGATTGAAAAATTCATTATTACGTGGATTTTCTTCTTCCTTATGAAAAACCACAACATGGCGTAGATCATGATCAAAGCGTGTTAAAGCATGTAACGCATAATTATTGCGAATGCGGAACGCTTTGGTCATAATATACAGTGCCTGTTGTGGTGAGTCGGTATTGATTTCTTCATAAAATCTGCCTTGCATAGAAATGTATCCCCCTTATGTTAGTCCAGTGATCTTGCTAAAATAAATAAAAGATCACTCAATCGATTTAGATAGGCGAGTAACTTATCTGATTTATTGCGCGCTTTTTGTTCATAAAATGTATTTACCATACGTTCTGCCTTGCGGGCGAGTGCACGGGCGATATCTAAATAAGCACCGGCTTGACTTGATTCACTTCCTGGTAATACAAACCGTGGTTCAATGGTACATGTTTTTAAGACGCGTGCTTCAATCGTTTCTAAGTCATCAATATCGTCTTGTGTGATCGGTGAAAGCTTTCGTTTTTCAATATCATTGGGATTGGTCGCTATCAATGAATTGATATGTTGAAGTGTTTTTTGAATCATCTGAATCTCGTCTTGATAGGGGACATGATGAAATGTCAATCCTAAAAAACTCGATAATTCATCGATTGTGCCCAGGGTATCAAAAGTGATGTCACTTTTACTAAACGCTTCATTAGAATAATTTTTAGACGTTCCCTGATCACCTTTTTGCGTTGATATTTGTTTGTAATCATCAATTTTATTCATGATATGCCTCATTTCTTAATGTAACTAATCGCAACACTACCAATCCCACTATGAACCGCAACAGCACTGGATACTTCAGCCTTAAATTCAGGTTTTTTACCGATGATATCAGTAAATAATGCTTCATATTCTTCTAACAAGTCTTGATTCAAACAATGCACCAAACTGTAACGTTCAATTCCATATTGGGTGAGTTCTTTTTCAACATATTTCTTAATTTTTTTGGTGATTCCTTTTTGACTTAAGGCCATGCCAAAGGCGGCACCTTCGCCTTTTTTATTAATCGTCATGATAGGTCTAATGCCAAGTGTCATTCCTATTTTTCCAACAACCTTTGGTAACCGACCACTCATTGTCGCATATTTAAAGGTTTCTAAACAGACTAAAATTTCTGTTTTATCTAAATCGTCTTTAATTATATTGACAATGTCTTCTGTTGAACGGCCTTCTTTCATCATCTCTGCGGCTTTGGTGACAAGCAAACCTTGTGCGCCACTGTTTGTTAATGTATCGATGACTTCGATATTTTTACCTTTTTTCGTTAATTTATCGGCTTCTGCCTTAATGATGTTATAGGTTGCGCTTAAATTTGAAGAGACTGTCAAAACTAAAATTTCATCAAACCGTAACAAGAGTCGATTGAATAAATCATTGACATATTTAATTGATGGTGCACTGGTTGTTGGATAAGCGAGTGCTTCATCAACATACTCAAATAATGTCTCATTGGTCATGCTTAATTTATCAAGGTATTGGACTTGATCAACATTGACAAAAATTGGAATCACCACAATGTTTTCATCAAGTAAGATGTCCTTATCAATATCTCCAATTGAATCGGTGACTATAACCCGCTTGTTTTTTCTGTTTTTTAAGGCGATATCCATTTTCATATCATCGATTTTTTGCGATTCGATGTTGCCAAAACGGCCTAGTCGTTTAAAGACCTGTTCTGGTGTGTTGGTATGTATATGAACGCGAAACAAGTGTTTGCCCATCGCCACAATTAAACTGTCACCTAGGTCACTTAACGCTGCTCTTACGTCATCTTCTTCGATGTGTTTCGCGCGGACCAATCCTTCTGTACAATAACGAAAAGTAATGTCGCCTTCAAACTCGTGGGTATCTTCTAATTCAACAACTTCATTTTCGTCTAAGTCTAAGGTATCACCATTAAAATAGGATAACATTCCTTCGACAAATAAAACAAACCCTTTTGCGCCACTGTCAACGACATTGTTTTTCTTTAATACTTCTAATGTTTCTTTTGTTTTTTCTAACGATTCTTTCGCACGTGTCAATGCCCCTGAAAAAAGGTGTTTAATACTTTCCATTGACCCGAGGTGTTCCTTTAATGATTCTGCCCAATGTCTAATCACTGTAATCATTGTCCCTTCAACAGGGTTGCTTAACGAAGCATAGGTATGTGTGACACTGTCACACACCATATCAACAAATTCATTAACAGGAATTTGATTAGATTGGTGTTTGTTGGATAAGTTTAATCCATTGACAAACTGCGCAAAAATAACACCACTGTTACCTCTTGCGCCAATCAGTGCAGAATCACTGATTGAATCTAATGTTTCACTAAAATTTTCAGAATGATTTGATTCTCGGTAAATCGTCTGCATTGTGTGCACTAAATTGTTTCCTGTATCCCCATCGGGTACAGGAAACACATTAATATCATTTAATAAATTGCGTTGTTTCATCACATAGCTTGTGCCATGCGCAAACATATTAAAAAGATCTGTTCCATTTAACATTGTCATTCTTATCACCTAGTTGTAGTTTATCATAATTTGTAATTTTTACAGTTTGATTTGCGCTATAATTTTGAAACAATATCTTTCGATAGAAAAATGAGATCTTTCCGTAGCATCTCCTGTTTGTTCCATTCGCGACCTTCCCACTTGTTGGCGGATAAGTCATCGCCACAATAGAGCAGTTCAGCAAATTTGACGTTACGGTATTCGGCCACTGCGGCTAATGCGGTAAATTCCATTTCAACGGTTAAGCATCCGCGTTGTTTCACATCTTCAATTTTACCAGGTGTTTCACGGTAAAACGCATCTGTTGTCCATGTTGTTCCTTCAATATAATCAATTTTTAATTCATTTAATATTTCTTTAACCCGTTTATTGACGTGGCGGTTAATTTCAATCTCATCTTTTGCTTTGACGTAATGATAACTGGTCCCTTCATCACGAACGCCTTTGGTTGGAAAAACAAGCGCACCGAGTTCTTTGTTGATCAATGTCCCAGCCCCACCACAGCAAATAAATGTTTCACCACCTAAAGCAATGATTTCTTCAAACATTCCGGCAGCTAGTGGTGCGCCAATGCCAAGGGGCACTAGCCCAACATCACTATCCCGAAACTTATAAACAGGTTGTTCCCCCATTTCACTTTCGAGTTTATAAATTATTTCAGTTTTAAAATCCTCATATAATCGTTCCACTTCACTCCTAAAAAATGTGAGTACAATCCGTTTTGGCATGTTCGGTAGTTTTGGTAACCGTTCACTTGGTTCAATTAACGCTTTAGCCCCATCAAAGCTGCCTTTACTTGATACAATTCCCATACGACACCTCTCTTTTGTTTTTTTGTAATGGTTTAGTTTTCATACTATTATTATAAAGAAAAGTTGGCAGAAATGCCAACTTTTTTAATAACCTGTGAATGAATCATTATAGACCTGTGCTTTAGGCACCTTTAAATCACTTAACAGTTCTTTCATGCCCTTAACAAATCCCGGACTTCCGACGATATAAAAATTCGCGTGAGGTTTGTTAGTCACAACCTTTTCGATGTTGTTTTTTGTTGGTTCAATCCCGCTTGTATAAATGATTTCAAGATTTGAAATGTCTTCTAAGGTATCTTTAAAGAGATATATTTTATTGAGTTCGGAATACACAAGTGTCTTTTTCAAGACGGGATTAGACAAGGCCATACTTAAGATTGGGGTAATGCCAATGCCCCCAACTAAAAAGACGGCGTCAGTTTGATCAACAATCCCAAATGTGCCCATCGGGCCTTGCATTTTTAATTGTTCACCCATGTTAAGTCCATCAAGTAACTGTTTAAAATGACTAACTGGAGGTTCGATACGTGTAGCAACACGTATCAGATTGTCATCTTTTGCCATTGCTAGTGAAAATGGTCTGACTTTTCTACCTTCAACAGTTTTATCTATATGAGCAAAAACACCATATTGTCCTGGTAAAAATGAAAAATTTTCTGGTCGTTCAAATTCAAATATAGTATACCGGTTTTGGACTTGTATCTTGTTGGTGAGTTTTAGTTCATAAATGTTTGTATCTGACATCAAATCACCTCAAATTCATTATACACTACATAACCCTTATTCAGCAAATATAATAATTTCTACAAATGCATATAGTGTTATTGAGTGATTCTATTAAGTTAAACATCTAAGTGATAAAGTCTTTTAGCCTTAGAGTTTTGACTTTGATAATTTCAAAACACTCAACGTATAAAAAATCGCCATGAACACGATCATCGACAACAACATCTGCCAATTCGTTAATGTATAATCAAAGATATTTACATTTAATCCATAGATGTCTGCATATGCTTTATATGCAGACTCTGGTGCACCATCAAATACTTGATTAATCGCCCCTTGCATAAAGATACGACGCATGAGTGTTACCGCATGAGCAGTTGGTAATAGGTTTACTACATTTTGTACGGTTTTACTTAAGATACCGATCGGAATATAAATCCCCCCTAAGAATCCAATGAAGGTTCCCACAAGGGTTGATAATGTCCCATAAGCATTACGTGTTTTCATGAATATTGCAATGTAGAAAAAGAAACTACTAAAGGTCATAATCGATAAAACAATGAGTCCTAATACTTGAAGTAATTGGATGATACTCAACCAATCTCCACCTTGCATGACA
>JAIPGE010000076.1 GCA_021736285.1 Candidatus Izemoplasma sp. | reverse complement strand
ACTTATTTCTTAACAAAACGCTTTAATGAACAAACCTTGATAGAGATTGCCTATGCAATTGAACAAGCATTAGATATATCACTAGATCCATTAAAAAAATAGGATTAAATATCCTATTTTTTTAGACGACATAAGGTAATAAAATTGTTACAACAAACTGTAGTGCTCCAATCATAGCCCCTAAAAAAAGGCCAACAACTTCAACAAATTTTAATTCTTTTTTCATTAGTCCAAAAATAATCTGTTCAAATTCTATAAAATCTAATTCATCAATTTTGCGCTTTACAATATCATAAATATCAATATTGTTAAATCCTTCTTCTTTTAAAATATCGATCAGTTGATTGAGCATTGCATCGCCACGTTTTTCTACCATTTCAGCAATTTTTGCTTTGGGGTTTTCACCTAAAAACATTTTAACCATTGGTGGGATACTATCGCTGAACGTATCAATAAAATGATCTTTAATTTTTTCTTTTAAGTTATCAATATTGTCATCTTTTAATAATTCTTCTGCCAAAACATCCTTTGTTAGTAAATCACGTTCAATAATTTCCGCTAGCGATTTGGCCATTTTGTCTTTGCGTTTTGGGAAAACACCTTGAATCGTAAGTCCTAAAAAGCGAATTGGATTAACTGGTCTAAACAACATCTTAATTGCTAGTTTATTGGTGAAATATCCAATTAAACCACCAATTACAATCAACGTAATTAGACGAATCATTATTTCTGTCATTTCATCACATCCTTTTAAATTATTATACCATACTATATGAGAAAAAAATTAGTGGAAAACCCACTAATTTATTTTTTACGATGTGACCCATCGCAATAGGGTGCATTTCCTGTTTGTTTACACATGCATAGATAATAATCTTGTGTTTCTTTTGGACTGAATTTAACTGGGGTAAATGGGGTAGTCTTATGTGAGCCATCACAGAAAGGTTGGTTATTTGACTGTCCACATTGACACCAATAATAAGTTTTGTCTTTTTCTAATGAGACTTTCTTTGGTCCATTGCCAGCACGTACTGGTTCACTCATTATATCGCCTCCTAATCTTATTATAACACATACAAATTCTTATCTTAAATTTTATTTTTTTAATATTTTTTTTGAATGACACGTAAAAAAGCATTCACGTGACTTTCAATCTTTACCACGTATTGGGTATTATTATAGTAGATATTGAAATCTCGTCGCAATGTAATCGTTGGATTAGAAATGTCTTCAAATGGTAATGTCATGTCGAGATCTCCTGTAATATGAAATGCTTTGTTTCTATATGTGAACGCTACGTTTCCTAAAAACGCTCTTTTAGATGTTTCGCTATCAACTTTATAAAATTTAGCAGGAGATGAAAAAACTTCATCTAGTAAAAACTGACTGTGTTCTTTTTGATAATCGTCCCATTCGACCAAATTGTCATACTTAAATCCATTTAAAAAGCCATACTCATCGTAGGTTCCTTCTGTTTTACAATGAGTGCACCAAAAATGATTGCCCTTTGCTTCAATGGTATTGACATGATGGCATTCCGGACACAAATAAAGTAAATTATCAATTCCTTCTGCTAGATGTTTACCAGGATGTTTGATCATGTGTTTTCGTTGGTAATCATAAGCATTAAAATACAATGCATCATTGACAATTTTTGCAATCTTATCTATCGACATATCTTTTAATGCTTCTGCATCGATAACTTTATGATAATCCATTTGAATCTGACGATTTTTTCGTTTTCCGGTTGCCCATCGTGGTTTCGATAAATATCCGCCTTTGACATTACAGACAATAACATCAACTTTTAATTTTTTAATCAACTTCATTGTTGCTTTTTCAACATAGTTTGTTTCACCATTAAAGGTTGTATTTCCTTCAGGAAATATCAAAATCGGGTAGCCACGTTTAACAGCTCCAATCAATTCTTTAGCCGCATGAAAATCACTAGTTCCTTTAGATTTAGGAATCGCATGACCTACTTCAGTTAATAAAAATTTTAACGGTTGTGTTGTAAACAAATTATGTGATGCAACGATAAATGGTGATTTCCTAAATCTAATGGGTACATGGATAACATCAAATAAAAAGGTGTGGTTGGCAAGCATTACGTAAGGCGTTTTTCGTTTGTTGGAAAAGCCATCGTGATAAATAGGTTTGCTTTTGGCATCAAAAAACATCCAAACTTTGACAAGTTGTTTCACAATTTTGAGTAAAATATCCTGTTGAATATCTTTTTTGCGTTTTTTCATAGTTAGTCACCTCTTGTTGGTTTGATAATACTGTGTAATAGCTGTTAAATGATCTGGTGCGTTAATATTCGGCAAGTTTTCATAAGAGAAATAATTTAAATCAAGTGTTTCTGCATTATCAGTATTTAAGTGACCACCGATGATGTCTGCTGTGAAAACAGCACAAACAACATGCGCTTCATCTTTGTTTGGCCATACTTTATGTTTATTGTGAAAAGTACCTAAAAAGTCCATTGGTTTCACTTTAAGACCCGTTTCTTCAAATACTTCTCGAATACAGGTATCTTGTTCGGTTTCACCAAGTTCCATAATTCCACCAGGGAGTCCCCAGTAGTGATCATCACTACGGTGTTGTAATAATATTTCATTGTTTTCATTTGTAATGATACACGCCGCCGCATTCATAATGATTTTGTTGTTACCGACAAGTTTTCTGATATATGTGATATAGTCCTTCATAATTGTTTTTCCACGGACAAATAATGTTGTAATAAAATCCAGGTTTTAGCATCTGTGATTTGGTGGGTTGATAATAGTGACTTTGCTTCTTGTTTTGATACAATAAGTAATTCAATTTGTTCATCATCATCTGACTTTAAAGGATCTTCAACTGAATAACAGTCTGTTGCGATAAAGAGTTCTATTGCTTCATTTGAATACCCAACGCAGTTATGTGTAACCCCTACCCAATTAAATGTACTCGATTGATACCCTGTCTCTTCTTCTAATTCTCGTTTCGCACAAGTTAACCCACTCTCATTTGGATCATCTTTCTTTCCTGCAGGTACTTCAATAATTGTTTTACCTAACGGATAACGAAATTGTTTGATAAGAATAAGGTGCCCATCTTTTGTGACTGGCAACACCGCCGCAGCGCCATCATGTGTAATATATATTCGCTTAGTTTCCTTGCCATTTTCGAGTTTTACATCATCTTCATAGAGTGACATAAAGAAACATTCATATTTTTTTTCACTTTTAATCTTTTTTTCTTTCATGTTGCCTCCTAAAAGAGTCCCATAATTAATAAATATATCAGTGGAATGATAATCGCTGGTAATAAATCACCCACATGAACATGTTTCAATTCTAAGATATTAATACCGATTGCCATAATGAGTACACTGCCAACAGCGCTCATCTCATTAATCATTAAATCGGTTAAATAGGGTTCAATCTGATACCCTAATAATACAATAGTTCCTTGGTAGATAAGAACCGGAATGCTTGAAAATATGACACCGAATCCCAGTGTTGCTGTGAAGATTATCGCTGTCACACCATCTAAGATAGCTTTAATATAAAGGGTTGTATTGTCTCCTTCTAGACCTGCTTCAATGCTTCCCACAATTGCCATTGCACCAACACAATAAATTAATGTTGCCCAAACAAATCCTTTAGCAAATCCGTTGTTTTCATTTTTAAACGATTGTTCTATACGCTTTCCGAGTCTATCTAAACGGGTTTCAATTTGGATTGCCGCTCCAATGAATCCTCCTATTACTAAACTTACAACCAATAATAAGACATCATCTACTTTCAACGCGCCACCAATACCAATAATGATGACACTTAGTCCAATGCCCTGCATAATCACTTTTTTCACTTGATCACTGAGGCCTCGATTGAATATGAGACCAATCAATCCGCCACCAATAATTGCGAAAACATTTACCAACACGCCAGTCATAATGTCATTCCTCATTTCTACTTTTCTCAATTATATCACAAACAAAGTGTTTGTGAAAATCAGATTTTTTAGTATACTATACATAGGAGGTAATATAATGGACATTCAAGAAGGAAATAATCGTTTTTACATCGGTGAATCAGAACAGGAAGCTATTGCCGAAATTACATATCAATATAAAACCCCTGATGTCATCGTTATTAATCACACATTTGTATCCCCTGAATTACGCGGTCAAGGTATTGCTGGTAAGTTATTACAAAAGGTTGTTGAGAAAGCACGTAAGGAAAACCTTAAAACCATTCCCCTATGCTCATATGCGGTGAGAAAAATGGTAAATAACCCAGAATACGAAGATATTTTAGTTAAAGAATAAGCCCACTTGCTTTGCAAGCGGACTTTTTTTTAGTCTTTATCCATTACCATTTTTGCAAATTGTTGTAACCCATCCTTAAATTTCGGAGGGTTTTCACCACTAATTAATGGTAACGCATACTCAAGATATTCCTCGGTGACACCATTGCCATCTTCATTAATCATTGTCGGTGGAATTGTTCGTTCAATATTAGCAATTTCACTAAGTGGATGTTCACCGTACTCAGCTTCATATGGTTTGCTATTTTTTCTAAGGATGGTTACCATAATACCGTGTTTTCCTTTTAAGGCGTATTCAACAGCTTTTGCACCAACACCAATCGCTTCAGTAACATCTGTCATGCTTTGGATATGTGATCCTGCACGTTGTGTTGTTCCAAGTTCAATAGTTCTTGATTTAATCCGGAGTTCACTATTTAAAATATTCGATAATTTTGATGAGACACCCCCGAGTTGGAAATGTCCAAAGGCATCTTTTAGTCCACTACTACTTCCGATAAGAATGCCTTCTTCATTTACGAGTCCTTCACTAACAGCGATTAAACATTGTTGTTTTTCACCATAGACACGACGCACATCTTGTTTGAATTTTTCAATTAAGAATGGCACCTCAGGAAGATAAATCAAGTCTGGTCCATAACCACTTAACGATGCCAAACTTGCAGATGCAGTTAACCATCCGGCATGACGTCCCATAATTTCAACGATTGTAACTTTACCTTTTGGATAAGCCAACATATCATAACTTACTTCTTGAAATGTATTGGCAACATATTTAGCAGCACTGCCAAAGCCAGGTGTATGATCTGTAAAGGGTAAATCATTGTCAATTGTCTTGGGAATACCAATAACACGTACGTCATAATCAACATGTTTCATATAATCGGCAATTTTAAAACAGGTGTCCATTGAATCGTTGCCACCATTAAATAAGAAATACCGAATATTGTATTTCTTGAAAATATATAGCAGACGAATATAATCCGTTTCATCTTCACGGAATTCTTTCATTTTATAACGTACTGAACCAAATGCGGATCCAGGGGTATGTTTTAATAACTCAATATGTGTTTCATCCTGTGATCCCATATGAAAGAAATCTTCTGTTAAAGCACCCTTTATACCGTGTTTCATCACATAAACTTCTTCAATTGTATCTTGGTGTTTCATTGCTTCGGTAATCACACCATAAGCGGATGCATTAATCACACTTGTTGGTCCACCAGATTGTCCATAAAGCAAATTACCTTTTAGTTTTTTTGCCATTTTTTATCACTCCTAAAAAAACTCTACATTACCATAATATCACATCGAAATCGTTTTCAAAAATATTTTTTACAAAAAATGGAATTATAACTGCATCTGATAGAAAAATAAGTCCATATTCCAAAGTGTTACGCGTTTCATCTTTTTGTAACCAATATTTTCTAATACGCGTTGACTGGCAAAATTCTTAATATGGGAGAATGCGATGACATCATCTAAGTGTCGCTTCTTTGCAATCTCTTTTATTATGGTCGCTGTTTCAATGGCGAATCCTTGATGCCAATAATCAGGATGAAAACCATAATATATCTCATACTTATCATAGTCTTGGACATATTTAAGACCCGCATATCCAATTAGGTGGTTCTGGTAAATCACAGCATAAACAATACCATCTTTTGGTGATAGTAAGGTGTCTGAATATCGTTGTAACACAATTCTAATTTTTTCATTTGATAAACCCCCTTCGATTGGTAAATATTGACAAACTGCTTGGTCAGAATAAATTGCTTTTAACAATCGTAATCTTCCATATTAAACAGTCGTAATGTCACTCGTTTTAATTTAATTTTTTTATGTTTTTTCATATTATCACCAAACATATTATACTTGAAACACACTTTAAATGTAAATGATTAAAATTATTGGCATATTTTTTGTATAATGGAGAATGAGGTGAAATTTATGAAACAACCATGGTTAATAGATTCAATTGATAACCTACAAGATAAAGTTTACATCGTTACAGGTGGAAATTCAGGAATAGGTTATGAAACAGTTAAAGCACTTGTAAAAAAAGATGCGACTGTCATTATGGCCTCTCGTAATAAAGAACGGGCGGATAAAGCGAAAGAATCGCTATTAACGGACGTACCAGATGCAAAAGTTATTATCATGATTCTTGATTTAGCAAACTTAAAATCGATTAAAGCATTTAGCAATACCTTTTTAGATACTTATGATCGACTTGATGGGCTTGTGAATAATGCGGGTGTCATGTTTACACCTTATAAAACAACAGATGACGGGTTTGAATATCAGAATGGAATCAACCATTTAGGTCATTTTTATTTAACAAATTTATTATATGGTCAATTAAAAGAGACACCACGTAGTAGAATTGTAACTGTCAGTTCAATGGCCCATAAAATCGGAAAAATGAAGTGGAATAATTATTTGTTTGAAAAGCCAAAATCTTATAGTAAATATAAAAGCTATGGCCGTTCAAAACTATCTAATTTACTGTTTACATTTGAACTTGACCGGCGTCTGAAAAAGAACGACATTGATATTAAAGTATTGGCCGCTCATCCAGGTGGTGCAAAAACAAAATTAACGAAACATGTCAAAGGATTTTT
>JAIPGE010000075.1 GCA_021736285.1 Candidatus Izemoplasma sp. | reverse complement strand
TTATACCCTTTTTAAACGCTTTATTCAATGATTCATTGTTGAAAAATATCACTGTTTTTTGTACTAAAATCGATTCCATTCATCTCCCACTTATCACATTGTGCTTGAAGAAGGAGTTTTCTGGAATATGTTAGATAAATATTTTATCAACAGTAAATTGTTCTCTAAGAAATCTTCTTTAATATGGTATCTTACTATGTTTTTATCTCGTTTACCTTCTATAACGTCTGATTCACGTAATTTTTTTAAATGTTTTGATGCATTGGCTTGTTTGAGATGCAACAAATCAACAAATTCAGTAACATACAGTTCATCATAGTCCATTAACTTCATAAACATTTGAAACCGTGTTTCATCGCTCAATAGTTTAATCACTCGAAATTGATCCATAAAACGACACCTCCTATAATATGCTTCTATAGTAATATTACTATATAGCAATATTAATGTCAAGGCTAAAAAAAACATCTCCCATTAAGCACCCCCACCCACATAGATAGAAAACTTAAGGCTGCTTCGTTCCCGACCTGACCTAATTCGTTACCACCTATTGAATGGAGATGCTTAATGAGAGATACCATTATCATTTTTTACGTAATTCATGAAAAAATTTTTTTAATATCAACGTACATGAATCTTCTAAGATACCCGACGTAACATCCACACGGTGATTGAACGCTTGATCAAAGATATTAACCACACTTTGATGGGCACCTGCTTTATAATCCTTTGCGCCGTATATTAAACGTTTTATACGTGATTGGATAATTGCCCCTGCGCACATTGGGCACGGTTCAATTGTAACATACAAATCGCACCTGTCAAGTCGCCAACTTTGCAATGTTTCATTGGCCTTATCGATAGCTAAAATTTCTGCATGACCGATTGCACGATTTGTCGCTTCTTTGAGGTTATGTGCGCGTGCTATAACTTCACCTTCACACACAATAACTGCACCGATTGGAACTTCGCCAATATCCGCTGCTTTTTGGGCTTCTTCTAACGCCAAAGCCATATACATTTCATCGGCTGTCATGTTGTTATTTCGTTTTTATATGGTCTTGGTTTACGGTAGACTTTATGACACCGCCGACAACGTGCTTCGTAACTCTCCTCTGCTCCAATTAGTACGATTGGATCTTGATATCTTGCAGGTTTTTTATCAACAAGTCGCTGTGTTCTCGTTGCTGGACGACCACATTTAACACAAATTGCAGTTAGTTTTGTGACATACTCAGCTATCGCAAGTAATTTAGGCATAAAAGAGAATGGTTCACCTCGAAAATCCTTATCTAATCCACTAACAATCACTCTGATTTTTCTTTCTGCTAAAAAATCAACTATCTTTACAACTTCTTCGTCTAAAAATTGAATCTCATCAATTGCAACGACATCGGTCTCTTTATTAATATAATCGAATATTTGTCTTGCATAAGCTATATTCACTGATTTTGTTCGACTATTATTGTGTGAGACAACCTCGTTATTCGCATATCGATCATCTATTGTAGGTTTGAAAACAACAATGTTTTTCTTTGCATATTCTAAGCGTCTAACACGCCGTAATAATTCCTCTGTTTTCCCCGCAAACATCGGACCACATATCACTTCAATCCACCCTGGTTTTTGATTTAAATACATCGCTACACCACCTTGTTTTATATATTACAACAATATCATAATTTAAGTAAAAAATATAGGTGAATAATTAAATTATTTAGTTACTTCGCATCGCAAATTATTTTTTTGCAATTTATCTATATTAAATAAATTTTTTCATGAGTTAGAATTGTTCGCTTAAACAAAGGTAAAAACCTATTCTAAAAGAGAATCCATATCTATAATTTATATAATATATAGGCTTTATAAAACGATATATATATGTTATAATTGTTTGGAAAATAAACATACTATAATGATACTATTAAAGGAGAAGATTATGGGTAGAACTATTGAAATTTCAAAAAATAATGAGAGCGAGTTATTGTCATCGATCGATCAACACATGAAAAGCCCCGGTCCTCTAATGCCAATATTGCACGATGCTCAACATATCTTCGGATGTATACCATTAGAAGTTCAGAAACTCATTTCAAAAGAAACAGGTGTTACCATAGCTGAGATTAATGGCGTCGTTACCTTCTATTCCAGTTTTTCACAAACACCAAAAGGAAAAGTAACAATTGGTGTGTGTTTAGGTACTCCGTGTTATGTTCGCGGAGCACAAATCATATTAGACACAGTAAAAAAAGAACTTGGTGTTGATGTTGGAGGAACGACAGACGATGGTGAGTTAACCTTAGAAGCCATTCGCTGTATTGGAACTTGTGGAATGGCGCCTGTAATGTCTATTGGTGAAGAAGTTATTGGCGAAATGTCTGTAGAAAAAGCAAAGAAAATTTTAAAAGAAAGGCGAAAATAAAATGGAACTAAGTGCTGTATTAGAATTAATTGATGCGAAACAAGTCAACTTAGAGTGCCCTAGATGCGTCAAAGAAATTAACTATGCTTTTGTATGTGATTTAATGAGTGATGCTTTAATGTTATTGAAACAAATGCCAAGTCATATTGGTGCCCACGGTGCACTTGTCACTGGACTTGTTACCAATCAAGCTTTACGTACGGCAGAGATACTTGACTTAGAAACCATTATATTTGTACGTGGGAAAACGCCATCTAAACAAGTCATTGAATTGGCTGATGAACTAGGAATTACACTAATCGGTACCAATTTAACGATGTATCGAACCAGTGGGTTGTTATTCATGAACGGTGTGAAAAGTTATGAATCCGTCCTTGAAGAAAACGCCTAGTCACGCACGTATTCACAAAGAATTTATTATTGAACGAAATGATATTGCAAATGCCGGTACTGTTGCAAGTTCAACAAAACGTATTTTAAAAAACGAGGGCTTTCCAAGCCACTTTATTAAACGGGTTACGATTGGCGTTTACGAAGCCGAGATTAACGTGGTGATTCACTCTTATGGTGGTAAGGTAATCTTTGATTTGAATGACGATAATGTTTCTTTGGTCTTTGCTGACAAAGGACCAGGCATTGAAGATATTGAACTCGCTAAAGCTGCTGGTTTTTCTACAGCCAGTTCATATGCGATAGAAAATGGTTTTGGCGCAGGAATGGGGCTTCCGAACATTGAAGCTGTCTCAGATGAAATGCATTTAACATCCTCTAACGAAGGCACCACCCTATCAATGCGATTCGATATAGGAGATGATGGTATTGACAGTTAAACAACTGATGGAAGACATACCACTAACACTAATTAATGAGCCAAAAACAATATCAAAAACAATTAATAAACTTTTTGCATCTGATCTCTTAAGTCATGTTATTGGATATGCTGAAGAAAATGATATATTGATTACCGTATTAAATAATATTAATGTATTGGGTGTTGCTAGTCTACTTGAGTTAAGTGGTGTTATATTTACCCATAATCCAAACGTTAAACCTGATATAATAAAACGGGCTAACAAACTGGATTTACCACTATTTTCAACACCATTATCAACCGCAGAAGTTATTAAAAAGATTGCAAGTTTGGAGTAAGCAATGAAATGTTATTATGATCTTCATATTCATTCAGTACTTTCTCCTGATGGCGATGATTTCATGACACCAAACAATATATTAAATATGGCAATGCTTAAGAAGTTAGATTTTGTAGCAATTACAGATCATAATTCCCTATCACAATTACAAACCGTTAAAAATATTGAAACATCTTATGATTTTATTTTTATACCTGGGGTCGAAGTCACTGTTAAAGAAGGCTTTGATGTCCTATGTTATTTTCATAATTTTGATGATGCTGAAACATTTAATCAATTCTTACAAGGCTATTTAACAGAAGATTTTGATGTGTTTAGCCCAAAAGATCAGATTATTACTGATGTTTACGATAATCAAATTGGTACCGTAAACAAATCATTGATGACATCAACACTTCCTTATCAAACACTTTATCGTAAAGCGAAATCATTACAAGGAATCTGTCTTTATGCCCATATTAATCGCCCTAGTAAATCGGTGCTTAATGATTATACACTTAATTGCTTCAAGTTTGACGGCATTGAGATAGAACCCTACTACAAAACATCATTTTTAAAAGCACACCCCGAATATGCAGGTTATTTAACCTTATCAAACTCTGACTCTCATACATTAATGACGATTTCAGAGCGCGTTGAATACCTTGATTTAAAGGAAAAATCAATTGATGCTTTCTTCGCTTATTTTGAAGGGGGGCATTGTCAATGAATGAACTATCACTACATATTTTAGATATCTGTCAAAACTCTATTAGTGCAAATGCAAGTCTTATTGAAATAAAAATACAAGAAATTATTGATGCCAATACATATACTATTGAAATTTCTGATGATGGCCATGGTATGAACGCAAAAACACTATCACAAGTATCAGATCCATTTTTTACAACACGAACGACACGCAAAGTTGGACTTGGTATTTCATTATTTAAAATGGCTTGTGAATTAACTGGTGGGACGTTCTCAATTACATCAAAAGAAACCATTGGCACATCGATAAAAGCTATTTTTAAACACGATCATGTTGATCGTGCACCACTTGGTGATATCGAGGAAACACTAACGGTATTACTAATGAATGAAGCTGGTATTGACATTAGATATGTTCATACATACAATCATCAAACCTATTATTTTGACTCTCGTGAGGTCAAACAAATATTAGGCGATGTACCAATTACAGATTATAACGTTATTTTATGGATTAAAAACAATATAAAAGAAGGACTACTTTCAATCCAAAAGGAGGAAAAAAATGAAGTCTCTAGATGATTTAAAAAAGATTCGTGATGCTGCACAACGTAAAGTAACAATGCGTGATAAACAAGATGGGATTCGTATCTTAGTGGGGATGGCAACATGTGGTATCAGTGCCGGTGCACGCCCTGTTATGAATAAATTTGTTGAGGAAATTACTAACCGTGATATTAAAAATGTCACAGTAACCCCTGTTGGGTGTATTGGTGAATGTAGTATTGAACCAATTGTAGAAGTATTAGAAGGCGACAACAGAACAACATACTGTAGAGTTGATGAAGATGTTGCCCAAAGAATTTTAGACGAACATATACTCGGTGGTAAAGTCGTTAAGGATAACATCATCGGTAAATTCAGAGTATAAGGTGATTATGAATGATAGAAAGAGCTCATGTCTTAATATGTAGTGGTTCAAATTGTATTTCAAGAGGGGCACACACATTTCGTGCCGAATTTGAAAAACATTTAGATAAACACGGGATTCGTGATGAAATCAAAATCGTCAACACCGGTTGTGTTGGGCTTTGTGAACAAGGCCCATTTGTTATTGTTTATCCTGAAGGAGTCTTTTACGCTAAAGTAGAAGAGAAAGACATCCAAAAGATTGTTGATGAACATCTTTACAAAGGAAGACTTGTTGAAGATTTAATTTTTGAAGAAACCCTTACTGACAAAAAAGAGATAAAAGCATTTGATGAAATTCGCTTTTATTCAAAACAAACACGGGTTGCACTCCGTAACTGTGGATTAATTAATCCAGATGATATAGAAGAATATATTGCCCGTGATGGATACCGTAGTTTAGGGAAAATATTGCTTGAAATGACACCAAAAAAAGTCATTGATGAAATGCTTGAATCAGGCCTTCGAGGTCGCGGTGGTGGGGGATTCCCAACTGGTCGTAAATGGCAATTTGCATATGAAAATGATTCCGATCAAAAATATATTATTTGTAATGCTGATGAAGGAGATCCGGGTGCCTTTATGGATCGGGCTTTGCTTGAAGGTGACCCGCACAGTGTCTTAGAAGGGTTAATGATTGGTGGGTACGCAATTGGTGCGGATAAAGGATTTATCTATGTCCGTATTGAATATCCAACAGCCATTAAAAAATTAAAGAATGCAATCAAACAAGCCAAAGAACTTGGTTTGCTTGGTAAAAATATCTTTGGCACTGATTTTAATTTTGATATTGAATTACGCCTTGGTGCTGGAGCTTTTGTTTGTGGTGAAGAAACTGCACTAATTGCTTCAATCGAAGGTGGCCGTGGCATGTCTCGTAACAAACCACCTTATCCAGCTGCAAAAGGATTATGGGGCAAACCAACGATTATTAATAACGTTGAAACCCTTGCAAATATACCACTAATTATATTTAAGGGTGCCAAATGGTTCAGTAAAATTGGAAACGACCGTGCGACAGGTACAAAAGTATTTAGTTTAGGTGGAAACATCAAAAATGCTGGGCTCGTTGAAGTCCCTATGGGTACCACATTACGCGAAGTTATTTATGAAATTGGTGGCGGTATTCCTAAAAATAAAGCTTTAAAAGCAATTCAAACTGGTGGTCCTTCTGGTGGCGCAATTCCTGAAAGCAATATCGATTTGTCAATTGACTATGAAACACTCATCGAAGCTGGTTCAATGATGGGATCAGGTGGAATGGTTGTTATTGACGAAGATAGCTGTTTGGTTGATATTTGTCGATTCTACTTAGAATTTACTGTTGATGAATCATGCGGAAAATGTACACCATGTCGTGAAGGTACGAAAAAAATGCTCGAATATCTCAACATTATTTCGTCTGGTAACGGTACTTTAGAAGATTTAGATAAACTTGAATCGTTAGCACATATGGTACAAGATTCATCACTATGCGGGCTTGGACAATCAGCACCCAACCCTGTCCTTTCAATGTTAGATGGATTTAGAGATGAGTTTGAAGCACATGTTGTTGATAAAACATGTCCTGGTGGGGTTTGTAAACCACTTATTAACTTTTATGTTACTGACGATTGTATCGGATGTACAAAATGTGCCCGTAACTGCCCTGTAGATTGTATCAGTGGTGCAGTTAAAGAAATACACTTAATTGATAATGATGCCTGTATCAAATGTGGGGTTTGTAAGAATGTGTGCCCTGTTGATGCCATCATTAGTG
>JAIPGE010000074.1 GCA_021736285.1 Candidatus Izemoplasma sp. | reverse complement strand
GGGCACTGTCAATGACGTAATTTTTAGAACCATACGATTCTGCACGTCCTAAAATTAAACAGTTGACAACAATCAATGGAATGAAAACACCTAGTGATTGGTATAATGCAAACGTGTATGCATTGGTTAACATTTGAACAACTGTCACAAATGTTGCAATAATAACGATATATGATGGTGTCCGAACGTTGTTTGGAATGTATTTTCTAAGCATACTGACAACCACGTTGCTTCCTGTTAAAACGAAAATAACCAATAATCCCATTCCCAGCGCTGTTTCAAATGTTGCGGTAACAGCCAATGCTGGACACATTCCTAAAAGAAAGACAAAAATTGGATTTTCTTTAAACAGACCTTTTAGAAGATTTTCTTTTTTACTCATCTGTCGCACCACCTTCGATGTGAGCCACAACAGCTTCTACAATCTTAGAGACTGATGTATAGGTGTATGTTGCACCGGTTTTACTGTCGTAGGTGACGGTATCAATCGACTGATTCGCAAAATGCTGTAGATAGTCATTTTCAATTGTTTTGACAAAGGTAACAGTATTCGTTGTTGATTGAATAACAACCTTTTGAATAACGCCGTCTTTTACGCCTACCAATACGGTTACATCACCATAATTATTGGTATCAAGTCCTTGATAAACAACACCTATTGTCTCATTATTTGCATTTAAAATGGTAACTTCTTTAACCAGTGTTCCATCTAACACAACTGTTTCTGTTGTGATTGTTTGGTCAATATCAAAAATATCTAGATATAATGCTTGTTCCCGTTTTAATGCATTGGCGTCAATTGTTGGTTCGGTTAATGCATTGACACCCCAAATTAGAAATCCACTAAAGGCTCCAATGATGACTAATACTAAAGCTGTTTTTAATTTATCCAACATAAGAAGCACCTACTAACGTAACCACAATCGCCAGCACAACAACAGATGCAAAAATTAGATTGCGTTTTGTTGAGAACTGCGAATGCGTAACTTTATGATAATCAAAACTTGTCACAAACATATTCATAATTAAAATGCTAAAAATAACACCTTCTGGAAGGGCTCCAAAGAGTCGAATTATAAAAGTGATAAAACCAAGTGCAAACCCATAATAAACGCGAGCTGGTTTGGTTATTGGTGAGGTCACAGGATCGGTTGCCATATAAATTGCACCAAACATCAATCCACCACTAAATATATGATAAAGCGGATACCATATGCCAAGACCTTGTTGTATAGCAACAGCGAATGCAAGCACGAAAACTGTTCCAATATACATCAATGGAATGCGCACTTCAAAGCTGGTTCTTAAGGCCAGATAGAGTCCCCCTAATAACAACAATAAGGCACTGGTTTCGCCAAGACTCCCCGGGATGCCAATACCGGTGAATAAATTGGTCAAGGTGTAGTGTTGTAACACTTCAATACTAAAGAGATTTTGATTTGTAAAACTAAGTGCGGTTGCGCCTGCAACACCATCAATATTGGTTTGATATGTTGCTAATGTTGCAAAGTTTACAACAACAAGCACCCTTGCTACTGCCGCTGGATTAAAGATATTTTGTCCCATTCCCCCAAAGATCAGTTTGGCTAATAATATCCCTAATACACCCGACAGTGCTACAATCCAAAGTGGGGTTTGATCAGGCAATGTTAATCCATAAATTAATCCTGAGGTAAACGCACTAAAATTGTATAGTGTAAAATTTTTATTCTTAAACTTAAATGATTCACCTTGTAACTTGTCTTGAATTTGATAAAACACATATTCAGTCAGCAGCATTGAACCAATGCTGACGAGTAAAATCCATAATGCTGACAATCCAAAACTATATATTGCAAATATTGATACTGGTAATAACGCAATCGTTACGTCACGCATCATCCGTGTTGCATTGGCATTTGGTCGTCGTAAATAGGGTGATGTTTTCCGAACGATTTTTGGCATTGTATTTGTCATAGTAATCACCTAATTAATTTTTTGGCTTTACGAACATAATCGGTTACATGGATTTTTGAAGTACATACATAAGCACATAATCCACACTCAATACATCGATCAGCATGTAAGCTTTTCATTTGGTCTTTGTCATTGCGTTTTACCGCAGTCATAATTTGGACTGGTTCTAAATGGGCTGGACAACTATAGACACAACTGCCACAACGCACGCAAGGTTCTTCTTTATAACCAATATTTTCTAAAACGATAACACTGGTTGTTGTTTTTGACACAATGACATCATCACTCACGGTGCTGACGCCCATCATCGGGCCTCCCATAACAACAAGTACTTCATTCATTTCTTTTTTATACCCATCACTTTGACGAATTAAGTCTTGAACACTTGTACCAACCCGTACCCGGTAATTCTGAGGATAGTTAATTGCGTCTCCTGTTAATGTGAAATAGCGTTCCACAACTGGTAAATTATGCTTAATCGCATTATAAATACCGGCCGTTGTACTGACATTAAATCCTAATACCCCATATTTCATTGGTAACTCACCATACGGAATGTCTATATCTAGTGCACTTTTAAAGACTTCTATTTCCCAGCCTTGTGGGTAATAATTGCCAAGCTTTATCACTTCGATATTTAAATGACTGTAACGGCGTTCAATGACTTGCGTTAACACTTCATATAATGGGTTCTTCTCGGATTTAATCGCAATGATACCGTGGTTACATTCTAATGCTTGCATGACGTATTTAAGACCCATAATAACTTCTTCTGGACGATCTAAAATAAGCCTGTAGTCACTGCTTAAATAAGGTTCACACTCAACCGCATTCACAACAACATGGTTGATTGTTTCCTTAGTTGCGAGTTTTATATATGATGGAAATCCACTTCCACCAAGCCCAACTAATGCATTTTGTTTTAAAATTTCTACCATCTCATCTTGCGTTAACGCATCAATAACATGGTCTGGTCGGTCTGTAATTGTGGGATGATATGTATCTTTATAATCATTGACAATCTCAACACATTTAACTTTTCGACCAGTCCGGTGTAACTTTTTGCCTATTTTACCAACAGTACCACTGATTGTCGCATGAATTGGCTGTTCAAAAAAACCACCATGACGGACACCTATCACTTCTCCAAAATAAACGTGATCGCCTTCTTCTACATATAAGTCATAGGTCTTGCATCGCCCGTTTTGTAGATGAATAAAAACTTTTTCTGGATCAAGATAAGTTTGTGTTGGTAAGGCCCTTGTTAGCTCTTTATAATCCCGTACCTGTCTTGATTTTTTAATCATAATGTGCCTCCACTCTAGATGCGATTAATTAAGTCTAGTACGCTTGTTTTAATCCGTTTATTTAACGCCTTTGCATCGGATAAATTTTTGCCTACAACACCAATATAAATTTTTAATTTTGGCTCAGTGCCACTTGGTCTTAAAACAAACCAGCTACCATCTTCTAAAAAGAATTTCAAAACATTTGATTTTGGTAATGTTAATGTATATGGTGTCCCCTCTTGAATACCCACTTGTTTGAAGTAATCTTCATTCCGGATCACTTTTTTATTAGCAATAGTTTCCGGTTTCGTTTCCCTAAATGCAGATAAGATGGATTGAATTTTTTGTTCTCCTGTTTTACCTTCTAAACGAATGCTCACTAAGTCTTCAACATAATACCCGTATGTGTCATATAGATCTAGTAAATAATCATAAAGTGTTTTACCTTCTAATGCTTTTTTCTGAGTTACTTCACTAGCCATAAGCATCGCTTGGATTGAGTCTTTGTCTCGAACAAAATCTTCAATGACATAACCATAACTTTCTTCATAACCAAAGACAAAAGATTTTTCGGTACCTTCAATTAAATTTGCTTGTTCGCCAATAAATTTAAATCCTGTTAGTGTACTTGTCACTTCCATCCCAAAGTCTCTGGCAATGGTTGCCCCGAATTCACTTGTTACTATCGTATTATATACCATACCGTGTTTGGGTAAGGTCTTTTGTTGTTTTCGTTGGGATAAAATATAGTGGACTAAAATAGCGCCAGTTTGATTTCCATTTAATAATTTATATCCTCCCTCGTGTTTCACAGCGATTCCCAATCTATCGCCATCAGGATCTGTTGCAATCAACACATCAGCATCAATTGCGTTTCCTTTTTCGATGGCCATTTGAAATGCTTCTTCATCTTCTGGATTGGGACTTTTGATAGTGCTGAAATTGGGATCAGGTAACATTTGTGCTTCCACTGGATACACATCATATCCTGCTTTTTTAAGTGTTTCTAAACCAATTGTACCGCTTGTTCCATGAAGTGGTGTAAACACGATTTTAATATCTTTCTTTAAAGTTTTATCTAATTGAATGTCTAGGACACGGTTAATGTATAAATCATCAATCTCTTGCCCAATAATTGTAATCAAGTTGTTGGTTTTTGCCATTTCATAATCCAGTGTTTCAATCGCAAATACATCTTCAATTTCATTGACATATTGCACCACTTTGTCGGCATATTTAGGGACAAGTTGACAACCATGTGCGTCATAAATCTTATACCCATTATATTCAGGAGGATTATGTGATGCGGTCACCACAATCCCACCAGTTGCGTTTAAATGTCTTACTGCGAAAGATAATTCAGGTGTCGGTCTTAAATCATCAAATAAATAAACATGAATCCCTTGTTTGGCTAGGACACATGCACTTTCTTTCGCAAATGTAACACTTTTGTGACGGTTATCATGCGCGATAACGACACTTGGATGAGGTGTTTGTTCAAGAAGATATTTAGCAAATCCAGCATTGGCTTTTCGAATTGTATATTGATTCATTCGGTTTGTCCCAACGCCGATGATGCCACGCATACCACCAGTTCCAAATTCTAAATTTTTATAAAACGCATCTTGTAATGCGTCATTATCTAATGAAAAAAGTTCTTCTTTAAGGTCTTTGTCTAATTGTTTGTAGCTTTTCCATTTTTCAATTATATCATTCATCGTCGCCACTCCTTTTTAGGCTCAAAAAACCCAGTCCTTATTATATAATAAAAAGACTATTTTTACAATGTAAAATAGTCTTTTTCTTGGTTAGTTTGTGAACAACCTATCTAAGCCGTATTACTCGACAAATTCCTCGCCTGGTTTCCATCCACAAGGTACCATTTTCCCTTTTACCTCATTTTGGAATACTTCCAGTAAGCGCAATACTTCATCGACATTACGACCACCCTCACCATGGTTTACTTGTGCGCTTTTTAAAACGCCATTTGGTGAGATAATAAATGTTCCCCGCCATGCGACACCTTTTTCATCATCTAAAACACCGTATGCTTCGCTGACTTTATGATTATTATCTGACGCATGAATATGTGTTAACTGACCCAAATCCTTTCGACTTTGCCAAGCTAAGTGACTGTGTAAACTATCGGTTGATGTAGCGATTAAAACTGCACCTTTCTTCTCAAATTCTTCATTTAATTCATCGAATCGCTGAATTTCAGTCGGACATACAAATGTAAAATCTAATGGATAGAAATACAACACTACCCATTTTCCATCTTTTAATAAATCATCAAGATTTACGGTCCCAAAACGATCCATATAGTTACCCTCTGGTAAGACGGCTTCCATTTCAAATTTTGGTGCTTGCTTTCCTACTTTTGCACCTGTTACATAAAAATCATTTTCAAATGCCATTTTGTTCACTCCTTCATTTTTATTACATTAAAAGTGTAACACAAATTAGATTTATTTCAATTAAAATGGTTTATATTTTTCATTGGTTTTTTACTATTTAGAAAAACCAATTATCATTTCAAATAAGTCGTTTACTCCCGAAAAAAAATAACACTTCGATGAAGTGTTATTTAAATGAAACAATGTTTTGACGTTTCAGCAATTCGTAAATTGCAAAAAATGAGAACGTAATTAACAATCCTTTAATGATATTAAACGGCGTATAAAGGATAATAATTGTTTGAAGATAACTTGGTGATCCTTCTAATCCAAAGGTTGATAATGTCACCCAATCTTGAACATCTACAAATGTTAATCCACCCATATAAATTGGTGTGATGAACAGATAGTTTGCAACAACCATCAATACTGTTACTACCATAGCAACAATAAATGCGGCTAAATATCGATTTAAACGATATACTTTAATTGCTAAAACCATTCCTCCGATATATCCCATACTGGCGATAAATGCGGAAATTTGACCGATAGCTGCGGGTCCGACTGGACCTTTGACAATAAGGTGCACAAGCACTTTTAAAAGCGCGACAAATGATGCTTCCTTCCAGCCGTAAAGCATAAAGACAATCAAAATAACGACATCACTTAAATCAAAATTTAAAAATGGTACAATTGGGTAAGGAATTTCAATCAACATCAAGACAGCACCTAATGCGGATAAAATTCCTAACGTAACAATTCGATTGGTTCTTACACTTGCTTCAGTTTTCATAATAATTCCTCCTATTTTTTCAAATAAAAAACCAACGAATAAATCTTCGTTAGGCATAATTAAAGGAATATCAAAAAAACATCTCTGTTTGATCTTCTCTCATCTAGACTATACTATCGGTATAGGAATTGCACCTACTCCTGTGCTTTCACACTCGCGGACTGTTACCGCCGGTCGGGAATTTCACCCTGCCCTGAAGATTTTATCCAATTAGAGTATACCGAAATTTACAAGAGATGTCAAATAAAACTAAAAAATAACGACCGAAGTCGTTATTTTATTGTTTTTAAGTGCCAAATATCTGCGACATATTGTTCAATTGTTCGGTCACTTGAGAAGTATCCTGATCTAGCAATATTAATGATGCTTGCTTTAAACCAAGCTGCCTCATCTTTATATAAATCATTCGCACGTTCATGTGCTTGGCGGTAACTCTCAAAATCTTTTAAGACAAAATATTGATCGTGTTCCATTAAATTATCATAAATAGCTCTAAATTCATTTTGATCAACCGTGTCAAAGAAGCCGTTAATTAATTGATCAATAACATGTTTTAAATCTGCATGGTT
>JAIPGE010000073.1 GCA_021736285.1 Candidatus Izemoplasma sp. | reverse complement strand
CCTACTTGTTGTGTTTGTGGTAATTGGGATTAAACTCATCTTTGCAAAATACTTAATTACCCAAGGAAAGCAAGAAAATAGTGAGATTATTAAAGCATCTGGTATGGAGTCATTTAGTGATGTTATTAGTAGTGGTGTTGTTTTCTTGGGAATTATTTTTGTTTACGTAGGTGATTATTTAGATATCTTATGGCTTCAAAAAGGAGACCGTATTGCATCACTTTTTATTGCAGCATTTATTATTCGCATAGGTGTTAAAATTGTTCTAGATGCGATTCACTCGTTACAGGGTAAAAGTGTGGCAAAAAAGGTCTTTCAAAAATATCAAGTCATGATTGAACAGGTTGATGGCGTTATTAAAGTAGACAACCTAGAGATGATTGCATACGGTCCTTATTATCAAGCCATTGTAGATATTCAAGTACAAGCGAATTTAACTGTTAAAGAAGGTCACGATATTGCAGAAAC
Organism: Candidatus Izemoplasma sp.; assembly: GCA_021736285.1. Lineage (GTDB taxonomy): Bacteria > Bacillota_I > Bacilli_A > Izemoplasmatales > Izemoplasmataceae > JAIPGF01. The sequence goes on along the minus strand of JAIPGE010000073.1, from coordinate 6,540 downwards.
AGTTCATTCATTATTAAAAAAACAAGAGAAGATATGTCACGTTAGTGTACATGTTAATCCGGAGGTTGAAAAATGAGTTTAGTATTAAAACGGAAAAGTATTAGAAAGTATACAAACAAGGTTATTGAAGATGAAAAAATACAAGAATTACTAAAAGCAGCAATGCAAGCACCAAGTGCAAATAATCAACAACCATGGGAGTTTATTGTGGTTGATGACCAAGCATTATTAACAAAACTATCCGAAGCATCACCAGGTGCTTGGATGTTAAAAAATGTAACTAAAGCGATCGTTGTGGTCATGAAAGAAACCGAAAAATCACCGGTTATGGCACCACAGGATTGCGCTACGGCGACGCAAAATATATTACTCAGAGCAACAGAACTTGGACTCGGAGGCGTATGGATAGGTGTTTATCCTAAACAGGAACGTTATACGTATATTGAAGCACAATTAAAGATTACAAAAGGTCATGCCTTTTCTATGATTGCGCTAGGGTATCCAGATGCGGATGAAACTGTCACGTTGCGTTATGATAAATCACGTGTACATACCAATCATTACCAAGAATAAAAATGCCTGAGTTACCAGAAGTAGAGACGGTACGACGGTCTTTAATTCATCTTGTCGGGGGAAAAACAATCCGTGATGTTGATGTGTTTGTCGATAAAATGGTGCGTAATGTATCAATTAACACATTGAAAGAAGCAATTACAGATCACCCCATCAGTGCTATAAAAAGAATTGGAAAATATCTATTATTTTATCTCGGTGATTGGGTTTTAATTAGCCATCTCCGGATGGAAGGTCGGTATTTTATCAAAGCCTTAGATGCGCCTAAGGACAAACACGAGCACGTTATATTTTACTTTCGTGATGGGTCAACTATGCGTTATCATGATACCCGTAAGTTTGGCACATTCGATTTGGTAAAACAATCACAATTAGACCAATTTGAACCAATTCAAAAGATGGGACCTGAACCCTTTGATGATGCATTAACAATTGACTACTTATATCAAAAGTTAAAACGTAAAACAATCGCGATTAAATCAGCATTACTCGATCAACAAATTATTGCTGGACTTGGCAATATTTATGTCAATGAAGTGTTGTTTTTAAGTCAGTTGCATCCTGAAACACCAAGTCATAATTGCCGTAAAAAAGACATTAAAAATATTATTAGATACAGTAAAGAAATACTAACAGAAGCGGTAGAACTTGGTGGAACAACAATTCGTAGTTATACATCAAGTTTAGGAGTAACTGGGCGTTTCCAACAAAAACTAAATGTTCATATGAAGTCAATTTGTAAGACATGTCAGACACCTATTGAAAAGATCAAAGTAAATGGTCGAGGCACATATTATTGTAAAAAATGTCAAAAGAAACGATACTAATCTATGTTTCATTAAAGTTTTGTGATATAATGCTACTGAGGAAAAGTGGGTGATTTTTAATGACACAAATTATTGGATTAACCGGCGGTATTGCTTCAGGAAAATCGACTGTTTCACAGATGTTTAAAGAGGCGAAGATACCTGTTATTGATACTGATCAAATAACACATGATTTATATCAAAAAGAGTCGGTTGTTTATCGAAAACTAATTGATGCATTTGGTAGTGAGATAATTGATGTTGATAAAAGCATCAATCGCAAACAATTGGGTGCGCTTATTTATCAAGATGAAGAAAAGCGAAACACATTGAATAGCATTGTGCATCCCCACGTAAAAAAAGTTGTATTATCAGAAATTGAAAAGTATAAAAACCTTGATGTGCCACTTGTAGTAGTTGATGTCCCATTATTATTTGAAACAGATTTTATTCAACTCGTTGATAAAAGTGTCGTTGTTTATGTATCATATGACCAGCAATTAGATCGGTTAATTGATCGTGATGAAATCAGTGAATCGTTTGCAAAACAAAAAATAAAAGCACAAATGCCATTAGATGACAAATGTGATCAAGCTGATTTTGTCATTGATAATTCAACATCAATCTTAGAAACAAAAAAACAATTTAAAAAACTTTTAACTTCCTTGGGAGCGTGAAATTATGGGTATGTTTGATTTTTTAAAAACAATACTAGAGACCAGAGAAATGCACAGTATCACCAGTTTAAGAACACATTATTATAAAAAAAATTATAAGATTGTTAAGCAAGCTGTTTTAGACTACGCCTCATCTAATAAATTAGATGTTCAAAACGTTGATGACAAGCATGGGGAGTTGTATTTTCAAGCAAAGAATTTCCACATAATTGCTTCTATTGTCCAAGTGACTCCAGTTGAAACAGCGGTTGATTTTAAAGTCCAGTATTATTCCTTAATTGGCTGGAATCGGCCACTAAAGGATATTAAAAAATTTTATGCTTATCTCGATCAAACATTACCATTTAAAGGCACAAGTTTACATCCATAGGAGGCTTTTATGGAAGTTCATTCACTCGATAAATTCAAGTTAATAACATATCAAAATTTAGATGCCGATGAGCGCAATGTGTTAACATTACTTTATCAGCCCCTTTTAGGGTGCGAAGCAACAACACTATATTTTACATTATGGTCATTAATCGATCGGGCGCGCTTAAGAAGTCCTGAATATTTCCATTCCAAAATATATGATATTATGCAATGTACACCAAGCAGTTTCATCAAGGCCAGAAAAAAATTAGAAGCTGTTGGACTTTTGATTGCCTATCATAATGATGAAACCTATCTGTATGAGTTGATTTGTCCCTTACAAGCAGAAGAGTTTATTAAAGATGGGTCCTTAGGTGCTTATCTATATAATAAAGTAGGCAAATCGCATTTTGATGATTTGGTGTCATTATTCCGTATTTCAACCAAAGAAAAGGATGGGTATCGCAATATTTCAACCCATTTTGATGAAATCTTTGATTCGTTGGAACAAGAAGTTGAAGCCGAAGGTGATTACGTCAAACGCAACAAACCTAAAATTCAAATGAATCATCAGTTTGATTTTGACGTCTTTTTAGAAGGCTTATCAAAAAACTATGTTGACCGAAGAAAAATTACAAAAGCAATTAAAGATAAACTCATTAGTTTATCTTATGTGTATAACTTAGATGAAATAACGATGCAAAAAGTCTTTATGGATAGTGTTGATAGAAACCGTAATATTGATATGACCAAACTTAGTAAAAGTGCTCGTGTTTGGTTTGATTTTGAAAAAGAAGAACATGAAAAAAATCCTGATGACAAAAATCTTGTATCATACCAAGAAATGATTTCAAAATGTAAAACAACCACTCCAACAGAGATTTTATCGATTTTATCAAGTGGAAAACCCGCGATAAGTGAATTACAGATCATTGAAAAAATCATGGATCAGTTTGAATTGAATGAAGAAGTAATTAATTTCTTACTTGTCTATGTGATTGGTAACCTAGGGGAATTTCCATCTTATAATTATTTTGATAAAGTGGCGAGTGAATGGCGCAGAAAAAAAGTGGTGACTGTTGAAGAAGCGATTGAAGTTATTAAAAATCGTGATAAACGCCTTAAAACTAGAAGTAAAGGCAAAGAAAAAAATCGTTTACCAGATGACATAGAGGCAGATTGGTTAGACGATTATCTTGATAACAATTAGGTGATGCAATGAAAAAAATATTTAAACAAACCAGACAAATAGACAAAGAAGCTATTATCGAAGAGTTGATGGAAGACGACGCAATTAACGCATTTTTCATTGAGCAAGATTTATCGAGTGATGATATTGAACCTGCTTTAAACCGATTGCTTAGTTTTCGTATGGAAAACAACTATTGTAAAGAATGCAAAGGACTATTTGAATGTAAACAAGACGTAACAGGTTATCGACCTAAACTCATCTATAAAGATGGTAAAATTGACTTGGTTTATCATGGATGTCAATATTATATTGCCGATATGTCTAAACACAACAAAGAATCAAATATTGATAGTCTATATATGCCGAAGATGATTTATGAAGCTGACTTAAGTGATTATGATTTTAAACGTGGTGACACCCGTATGGAAATTCATAATCGAATCACAAAGTTTTTACGAGAATATCGTAAAAATGAAAATCCTAAAGGTATGTTTTTATATGGCGAATACCAAAAAGGCAAAACGTTTGTTTTAGCCGCAATTGCGAATGAATTATCAAAAATTGGTGCGCATGTTATCATTGCTTATTATCCTGACTTGGTGCGCGAACTTAAATCACGAATCTCTGATAATTCATTAGAATCGATGATTCGTAAACTGAAACAGGCTGATGTCTTAATGTTAGATGATATCGGCGGTGAAGCGCACTCAGCTTGGATTAGAGATGAGGTTTTAGGACCCATCTTACAGCATCGTTTACTTGATGAACAACCAACATTCTTTTCATCAAATGTCAGTCAACGTGACCTTGTGGCGTATATGACAGGCAATTCTCAAAAAGCTGAAAAAATGAAAGCTGCACGTATCTATGCGCGGATTCATTCTTTAAGTGATGAATATAAAATGTAAAATAATTTGACAAATCGCAAGACTATATTATAATAATAATGAAATACGATGATAAGGATCCGATGATTAAAGCTCTTTTTCAATAGCGAGGTAGGCCGGTGAAAGCTACTATAAAAATTTAATCATTACTCCCTTTGAGTAGACCTTGAAAAAGATGTCCGTTTCTCGCGTTAAGAGCTTAAGTGCTAGTATTAGAACAAAGGTGGTACCGCGGAAACTATTTCGTCCTTGAAAAAAGGACGTTTTTTTATATTTAATAGGAGGTGAGTATGGTGCTTGGACCAAGTTTAACGATTAAAGCCCTACAAAAACATATTAAAGAAGTTGACCATCATCCCGAGAAGAAACTTCAAGTGGTGTTAAAACTTATTGAAGAAATTGGTGAATTAAGTGTTGAAATCAACCATGAAATCGCAGATGGATTGACGGATAAAACAAAGCAAAACATCAAACATGAACTCTATGATGTGATTCATTTTATCAATCATATTGCCAATATCTATGAGATTGATCTAGAAGAAGCGATTATTGAAAAAGATTTGATTAATGAACAACGATATAAGAGAAATAGGAGGCAAAACAATGATTAAAATTACATTTCCCGACGGTAGTCAAAAAGACTATAAAGAAGGTATCACTGTAGAAGAAATCGCAGGTGATATTTCGAGCAGCTTAAAAAAAGTAAGTGTGGCAGGATTTGTTAATGAGGAACTCTATGATTTAAATCGTCCGATTGAACAGGATGCGTCAGTTAAAATCATAACCAAAAAAGACGATAAGGCCTTTGAAGTGTTAAATCATAGTACAGCGCATTTGCTCGCGCAAGCAATAAAACGCCTGTATCCAGAAGCCAAATTCGGTGTTGGACCAGCAATACGAGAAGGTTTTTACTATGACATTGACATCGATAGTCAACTCAGCGAAGAAGATTTACAAAAAATCGAAAAAGTGATGCGTAGAATTAGTGAAGAACAAACAGTAATCACACGTCATGAGTGTTCAAAAGAGACAGCGCTTAAACTATTCGAAGACGATGAATACAAACAAGAACTGATTACAGATTTAGACGACAATGAAACAATCAGTTATTACACTCAAGGAGAATTTAAAGACTTATGTCGTGGTGGCCACATCGGTACAACCAATAATATTCGTTATTTTAAGCTGTTAAGTATTGCCGGTGCATACTGGCGTGGTGATTCTTCACGAAACCAGTTACAACGGATTTATGGGACCGCGTGGTTCACTAAAAAAGATTTAGAGCACCATCTAGATGTTTTAGAAGAACGCAAAGAACGCGATCACCGTAAACTTGGAAAAGAGTTACGCATTTTTGAATTAAACAACGATGCCGGACAAGGCTTAGCACTGTGGTTACCTAATGGATATACTGTTAGAAAAGTACTAGAGGACTATGTCTATAAACTTGAACGAAAAGCTGGCTACAAGCATGTTAGTACACCTATTTTAGGTACGAAAAAGCTCTATGAAATCAGTGGACATTGGTCGCATTACCGTGAAAATATGTTCCCGGTAATGGAACGCAATGATGAAACCTTTGTCTTACGTCCAATGAGTTGTCCACACCATATGCTTGTATATAAATCTGACCTGAGAAGTTATCGTGATTTACCAATTCGATATGCTGAAATCGTTACCCAACATCGTTATGAAGCAAGTGGTGCGTTAAGTGGTCTTGAACGCGTTCGCGCAATGACACTGACAGATGCACATTTATTTGTCCGTAAAGATCAAATTAAAGCAGAAGTCCTTGCTGCATATAATTTAATTCAACAAGCAATTTCAGATTTAAAATTAGAAGTTGAGTATGTAGAACTTGCATTACGAGATAAATCAAAAGGTAAATTTCATGATGATGACAAACTATGGGACTTAGCTGAAGCGACATTAAAAGAACTGCTTGCTGAAAATAATATTAAACATATAGAAGCAACTGGTGAAGCTGCTTTCTACGGTCCTAAGATTGATATTCAAGTCAGAACTGCAATGGGACATGTCATTACAATGTCAAC
>JAIPGE010000072.1 GCA_021736285.1 Candidatus Izemoplasma sp. | reverse complement strand
AACGCCATAGCAGTCACATCAATTGGCTTAGATGGTGAAGCATTTGATACATTAAGCGCAAAACCTAAGCCGCGCATTATCGTTTACAAAGGAATGATTGTCGCAACCGCAAAAGGCGCTTTAAAAGAAGGCACCGCAAAGTGTCATATCTTATACGAAACAGCATTACAAACACCGCTTGGAAAAGTCGTTATTGGAAAAGTGATTAATACAGGTTCCGTTCTTTTAGCGGGCCCTTCAACAAACCAAGGACTCAAACGTATCAAAGCAATTCTTAAACAATTAGCGGTTGATAAATTATTGATTGATGGTGCCTTATTCCGTAAGTCATTTGCCAATCATTGTATTACGGAAGCGGTCATTGTCGTTAGTGGCGCAGTGTACAGTAAAAATATGTTTCATTTAATTGATGATACCCGATCGATTATCGATGGATTATCGTTAGAACATATCGATTGTGACCCCTTAAGTCAGACGATAAAATGGGCCATTAAAGATGCTGAGTTTAACATTATTAAATCTGGCTCTAAACCTTTAAGTATTCACCCATCACAACTTGACACAATCATCGATACCCCCTTTCAATATTTACATATTAAAGGCGCGTTAAATGATTCTCTCGCACAAACATTGTTAGCCCATAGAAATAGGGTTCAACATAAAACCCTGATTATTGATGATGCGGTCCAATTGTTGTGTGCATTCAAACAGTTTCGTTACTTACAAACAATTCAATTAAAGATTGTGACTAGACATCATATTGACGTCCCATTCATAGCGATTAATCCATTTTCTCCATCCGGATATAGCTATGACTCAGTCGCTATGAAAACCGCATTTGAAACAGCGTTTCAATACCCAATTATCAATGTTAAAACAGACGTGGAGGTAAACGATGAATAAATTAAACCTATCCCAAGACAACATCGAAAAAGCAAGACAATATGCCGAAATAATCGCACAAGATACCCAAGATTTTATCGAGAACTATACGACGGTAAGTGTTGAACGTACCGTGTGTCGTCTGTTAGGAATTGATGGGGTAAATGATATCGATATCCCTTATCCCAATATTGTTGTTGATTATGTTCAAAAACATGGAGACTTATCAAAAGGGATTAGTCGATATATGGCAAGTTTGGTAAAATTAACCGGTGCATCTCCGCATAAAATTTCACGTGATATTGAACAAGGACTCATTCGATTACATCGCGTTGAACTCGTTAATGATGATGAAATTTTACCGCTGTTACATCCTTATATAGATACATCTTTAAATATAATAAAAGAGATGCGAAGCAAAAGAGAAACAAAAATCAATGCACTACAAGATAAAAACCGTCCGCTTTTATATGTGATTGTTGCGACAGGTAATATTTATGAAGATGTTACGCAAGCACAAGCCGCCGCAAGAAATGGTGCGGATGTGATTGCGGTGATACGCACAACTGGACAATCATTATTAGATTATGTTCCTTATGGCCCGACTACTGAAGGGTTTGGGGGAACATATGCCACTCAAGAAAATTTTAAGATTATGCGTGAGGCATTGGACGACGTCGGTGAAGAATTAAATAAATATATTATGCTCGTTAATTATGCGAGTGGTTTATGTATGCCTGAAATTGCCGCAATGGGCGCAATGGAACGTCTTGATATGATGCTGAACGATTCGCTTTATGGTGTGTTATTCCGGGATATTAATATCAAGCGGACACTCATAGATCAATATTTTAGTCGTGTGATTCATGCCTATGCAGGGATTATCATTAATACAGGTGAAGATAATTATTTAACAACGAGTGATGCGTATGAAGAAGCACATACTGTTCTTGCAAGCCAGTTTATTAATGAACAATTTGCTCTGAAAGCGCAGATGAAATCATCATTACAAGGATTGGGACATGCTTTCGAAATGGATCCAGAACTTGAAAATGGGTTTTTGTATGAACTCGCACAAGCAGAAATGGCTCGCGAAATCTTTCCGGATGCGCCATTAAAATACATGCCACCTACGAAATATATGACAGGTAACATATTTAAAGGGTATGCTCAAAATACGCTATTTAATGTTGTAACCAGCGCAACACGGCAACGGATTCATTTACTAGGGATGCTAACAGAAGCGGTACATACACCATTTATGAGTGATCGCTATTTGGCAATTGAAAATGCTAAGTATATCGAAAACAACATGAAAAATCTTTTTGATGAGATGACATTCAAAACCGATGGCATTATCCAAAATCGGGCCAAACATGTGTTGACAGAAGCGACAATGTTATTAAAAGAAATTAAAGATAAAACGCTATTTACAGCCATTGAAAAAGGGACCTTTGCCGGTATTAAACGTTCCCGAGATGGTGGCAAAGGATTACCCGGAGTTATCCTAAAAGCAGATGATTATGTTAATCCTATTTTAGATCAGATGATTGCATCACTGAAGGAGGAACGATAATGGGCTATGATATGAGTGATAAAAACTTTGACAAAACATTAGATGTCACACGTTTAAAACCTTATGGAGATACCATCAATGATGGCAAAGTACAATTGAGTTTTACGTTACCGTTATCCAATGATGAATTAGGTGAAGAAGCTGCCAAACAGATGGCACAAAAGATGGGACTAGATAATCCCTTAGTTGTGGCCAGTGAAACACTGTCGCCAGCATTTACCTATTATGTGGTTTATGGCGAAACAAACGCAAGTGTCGATCTCACACAAATTCGTGTTGAAAAGGCAGAACACACTAGTCTAACGATGCAAGATATCGACCAATTGATTCTTGATCATTTTAACCGTCATTTGGTGGTTGTTGGGGCATCAACAGGGACAGATGCTCATACGGTTGGGATTGATGCAATCATGAATATGAAGGGGTTTGCCGGACACTATGGATTAGAGCGTTATGAGCATATTGATGCGTACAATCTAGGAAGCCAAGTTGACAACAACACGTTAATTAAACGGGCAACAGAATTACAAGCTGATGTTATTCTAGTCAGTCAAACCGTCACACAAAAAGATGTTCATATTAAAAACTTGGTGGAATTCATCGAACTCTTAGAAGCTGAAAACTTACGTGAAGATTTTCTAGTTATCGTTGGAGGCCCACGAATTAGTCATAAACTTGCAAAAGAACTTGGTTTTGATGCTGGGTTTGGACCTAAAAAATATGCGAATGATGTGGCCAGTTATTTTGTTGAAACATTGATTAAACAACACAAACGATGAGAGGACTATTATCCCATCATCGTTTGTGCTTTCCATCAAATGTAAAAAAGAAAACCTGTAAAGGGGAGAAATCTTAAATGATTTCGTTCTTTACAGGTTTTTTTACTTAGTTAGTTAACATAACAACAGGCATTACCATTGGGCTACGCTCTGTTTTGTTGTGAATGTAATTGTTTAAAACTTTACTCATATGTCGTTTAATAACATTAACATTGAGTTCTTTTGTACGTGCTAATTTTTTGGTGATTTCAGTTTTGATGAGATTGCTCATTTCATGGGTCATGTCACTATTGTCTCTCATATAGATAAAGCCACGAGAAATGATGGCAGGATTACCGATGAGTGTATTATTGTCTTTGTTGATGGTAATTATCGCACTGAGTAGTCCGTCTTTACTGAGCATATTACGGTCTCTTATAACCACATTGCCAATATTTCCGATGCCACCACCATCAATGTATATATTGTCGGCTTGGACGGCACCACTAATACGTGCACTGTTACTTGTTAAGGCGAGGACTTGTCCGTTGTCAAGGACAAATTCATTGCCTTTTTTAACGCCAGTACTCAATGCCGTTTGGGCATGAATCTTTAACATTCGATACTCGCCATGAATTGGCATAAAGTATTTAGGACGTAAGAGTTTCAATAATAACTTTTGTTCTTCACGACCAGCATGACCGCTCGCATGGGTATCTGTTAATGGTGAGTTTGTAATGACATTCGAACCGCGTCTAAAGAGTTGATTGATTGTCTTATAAATACTTATTTGATTACCGGGGATTGCTGAACTACTAAAAATAACGGTATCGCCTTCTTTAATTTTAATTTGGCGATGCGTTCCAGCTGCAATTCGGCTTAACGCGGCAAAAGGTTCACCTTGACTTCCTGTACAAATAATCGTTAAACGTCGGCTGTCTTTCTTGCTTATTCGATGTGAATCAACAAACATATTTTGGGGAGCGTTAATATACCCCATATCTTTTCCGACTTCAACTGTTCTTAACATACTACGGCCATATAAGGCAATTTTACGATTGGTCGCAAGACTTGCTTCAATGATTTGTTGCACACGATGCACATTCGATGCGAACGTCGCAATAATAACGCGTCCATCGATTTTGGTAAAAATATCCTTAAGATTCTCAGAAACCGTTGTTTCACTTTTTGTAAACGCTGGAAATTCTGAGTTGGTTGAATCACTTAGTAGACATAAAACGCCTTCCTTGCCTAATTCAGCCATTTTTTGATAATTGGCATCTGGTCCAGTTGGTGTGAAATCGAATTTGAAGTCACCTGAATGGACAACACTTCCTTGAGGGGTATGAACAACCACACCAAATGAATCGGGAATACTGTGATTGGTTCGATAAAAACTAACACTTAATTTACCAAATACAATGGTTTCATGTTCCTGATATTCAATGAGAGTTGATCGAAACCCGCGATGTTTTTGAAGTTTATTTTTTATCAAGCCAACAGCCATACCACTGGCATAGATTTTTGGGATTTTAACTTGTCTTAAGAGATATGTAATGCCACCAATGTGATCTTCGTGACCATGGGTGATAATTAGTGCCTTGATTTTGTCTTGATTTTCAAATAAATACGTGTAGTCGTTGATGACATAATCGATACCAAGTAGGTAATCATCCGGAAATAAAACACCTGAATCGATAACAATAAGCTCATCTTGGAATTCAACACAATACATATTCTTTCCAACTTCACCAAGTCCACCTAAGGCAAATACGCCCACTTCATGGTTTTTTAGACCTGTTTCGCTTTGCTTCATGATAGCCTCCTTTCATTTTTTATTTTCATATATATTTACATTTTATATGTCACATATATCATATCATATAACCTATAAAAAAGAAACTTAAACAAGTTACAGATAAAAAAAAGAAAAACAAACATTTTCATTTAGATAGATTGTGACAAATCAAGGCAACGTGTTATAATACATCTAGGTGATTCTGTATGAATAAAAAAATAATCTTTTTTGATATCGATCGAACACTCTATAATCCAAATACAAAATCGATTCCCAAAAGCACAATAAAAGCGTTAAAAAAATTACATAATACCCCCAACATAGAGATTGCAATCGCAACTGGACGAGCGTATTATATGTTACATATTATTGAAGAAATTAAGCCGTTTATCGACATATATATTTTAATTAATGGTCAGATTATTATGAAAGACGGTGATACCATTTTTACCAACCCATTAACAAAGGAAGAAGTTCGAAAAGTCGTTACACTATTTGAGCAAAACAATTTGAAATATGGCTTTTTGGGTGAACATAACGAAACGTTAAATATTGTTGATGAAAAAGGAAAACGAGCCTTTGAACTCGTGAGTATGAATATTCCAAAAGTTGATCCCGACTTTTATAAACATCATGACATTTATCAAATGTGGGCCTTTTGTGAAAGAAAGAATCACTGTCAGTACATCACTAATCTCAATAGTTTGAATGTCGTGCCATGGTTAGGTGATGGGTTTGATGTGCTTTCTAAAGGGATGAGTAAAAAAGAAGGAATTAAAAAGATATTGGATATTCTAAATATTTCAAAAGAATATGCCTACGCAATTGGTGATGGTGAAAATGATATTGAAATGCTTGATTATATCCCCAATAGTATCGCAATGGGGAATGGGTCAGAAAACGCTAAAAAACATGCTCGATTTATCACCGATGATATTGAAGATGACGGTGTGTATAACGCATTAATACATTATAAATTAATTTAAAAAGATACGGAGGTGAGATGATGGTTGTAAGTGTTGTAGTTGATATCAAAGTCCATCAGGTTGATCAAACATATGATTACCTTGTCCCAACGCTTTTTGAAGATGTGATTGAAGTTGGGATGCGTGTTATTGTCCCCTTTGGAAACCGTAATGTTATGGCGTATGTGCTGGATATAAAATCGCAATCAACCTTTGATAAGTTAAAACCAATCAAACGTATTGTTGATCTTCTGCCTAGTTTAACACCAGAATTAATCCGTTTAGCTCAAACATTGTCTTATCAAAATATTAGTCCTTTAGTTAGCAATCTACAAGCAATGTTGCCAAGCGCATTAAAATCAAATTATACAAAACGTTTGTATTGTGAGGATTTAAGTGCATTACCAGAAACCATCAAACAATTTTTTAAGAACCAACAAGTGATTAAATTATCTCAAGTTGATGAAACATTACAATCAACGGTTAAACGGTTGGTTAAATCAGGTGCCTTACGCATTGAAACAAAAATTACTCAAAAAAACACCAAACAGTTTATTGATTATCTGATATTGATAACAGATGATATCCCTGTACGTGGTAGCAAACAACAAGCTGTTATTGATTATTTAAAAACACATGGTCGGTCATTAAAAAAAGAAGTGATGGATGACACAAAGGCGGCTTATTCAACGATTAAATCATTACAAGATAAAAACATTATTCAGATTGAAGCAATCGAATTTTATCGTGACATTGAAACCATTACCAAACCATTAGATAAAGATATTACACTACATTCTGCACAACAAACAGCTTATCAAGCAATCACTGATAAACGTCATCAATATGATGTCTTTTTACTACATGGTGTTACTGGTAGTGGTAAGACAGAGATTTATCTCAATGTCATCGAAGATGTGGTTAATGATGGATTAGATGCCATATTACTTGTCCCTGAGATTAGTTTAACACCAATGATGATTTCTCGATTTAGAGGCCGATTTAAAGAAAATGTTGCGGTATTGCATAGTCATTTAAGCATTGGTGAAAAATATGATGAATGGCGAAAAATTAGACGACACGAAGTACAAGTTGTTGTTGGTGCAAGAAGTGCTATCTTTGCACCATTTGAAAATCT
>JAIPGE010000071.1 GCA_021736285.1 Candidatus Izemoplasma sp. | reverse complement strand
GTTTCATTACACACATCAAAGTTTTCTAAAGCACGTGCTGTAAAAGGACCATAATAATAGGCATCGTCTATCTTAACGTCACCGATTGCATCTTTCAATATTTTCATCTTAAAAGAACAAATCTCTTTCGCCCGCTATAATCCGAGCAATATTAGTATTAAGTTTTTCTTTTACTTTGGTATCTTTAATATTCTCAGCATGGTCCTTAATAAATTGTATGCCACTATGGATGAGTTCTGGATCACCATAATCTAAAACATATTCGGTTAATGTCATTAACGCATTTGGTTCACAAATTAGTCCTATTTTCCCACTTTTAGCCAGTCGCATAAAACGATCTCCTGTTCTCCCATTACGGTAACATGCTGTGCAATATGATGGGATATGGCCTTTATTGATAAGTGCTTTATTTACTTCTAAGACACTGCGTTCATCAGCTAGTTCAAATTGATTAGGTTCATGTTCATGGAATTCATCATGGTATCCACCAACATCTGTTTTGCTGCCAGCACTTACTTGTGAAATACCGTGATCAATCAACTCACTACGCATACTGATAGGTTCGCGTGTTGATAAAATCATGCCAACATATGGGACGCTCAAACGCAAGATTGTCACTAACCGCTTGAATTCTTCATCACTTACCATATGGGGGTAATCTTCCAATGACATGCCTTCAGCTTTTTTTAATCTTGGGACACTAATTGTATGAAACCCAACACCATATTTGTCTTCTAAATATTCATTATGCATAATGAGTGCCATGACTTCAAACTTCCAATCGGCAAGACCGAACAATACACCAGCACCAACATCATCAATGCCAGCTTCAAACGCGCGATCAAAAGCATGAAAATGATAATCATAGTCGCCCTTAACGCTACTTGGGTGTTGATAAAAAAATGCATCACGATCATATGTTTCTTGAAATAAGATATATGTCCCAATACCAACATCTTTAAGTTTTTTATACTCCGCAACAGTTGTGGCCGCAATATTGACATTAATCCGTCGAATCGATGAATGATCATATATTGTTTGTATTGCTTTGACCACATAATCAATTGGTGTTTCTTTTGGATGTTCGCCCACTTCTAATGCAAGTCGTTTATGACCCAATTGTTCGAGCAGTTTTGCTTGTCCTTTTATTTCCTCAAATGTAAGTTTTTTTCGATGAAATTTATTGTCTCGTCGATAGCCACAATATTTACAATTATTGATACAATAATTAGAAATATATAAGGGCGCAAAGATAACAACACGTTCGCCATAAATTTCTTGTTTTAATTCCCCTGCCACATCATATATCATATCTAGGTGTTGTTTGTCTTTTGCATTTAACAAAATGGCAATTTCATGGTGGGTCAATTTAATTCTTTTCCGAGCTTTTTCAATCACTTGGTCAACGTCTTCAAGTGATGGGTTTTTCGCGTTATTTATAACTTTATATATATAGTTTTTATCGATCATAACTAGTCATCCTCTCAATATCAACGTGATCGCCAACACCAAAATTGACTTGATGTTGGTATTGGCTAATTCGACCACGAACACAAATATAACACGTTTCTGTTGTGTCTGTAACACAAATTTTATTTTGATATATTTCATAATCTTTTTTATATTCGGTTGGGCCAACATTTGGCATAAACACATTGGCACCAGCTAACAATCCTTGTTCCCGCCCGGTTTCATCAACGGTTCCCAGGGCTGTTGTACTCGGTAACAATACCTTTGGTAATGATAACCTGACTAAAGCAAGCATCACTAACGTTTCGTTTAATGTTCCTGATGCATTCCCTTTTAATTTCGTATCTTCATGACAAAGATAAGGACCTATACCAACCATATGGGGATTAAGTTGTTTCAAATATATCAAGTCTTCTACTAAGTGTTCATTGGTTTGTCCAGGTAACCCTACCATAAATCCAGCACCAACTTGATACCCTATTGCTTTTAAATTATACAAACACTGTCGTCTATTTTCATAAGACATATCGTTAGAATGAATTGCTTTATAAAGTGTCTTTGAAGCGGTCTCATGGCGTAATAGATAACGATCAGCTCCGGCATCAAACCATGCTTGATAAGTTGCTTTATCTTGTTCGCCTAGTGATAATGTAATCCGTGTATCCTTATGTCTTTGTTTAATTTTTTGGATTAGTTTCACAACTGTCTCTTTTGTTAGTCGAGGGTCTTCTCCTGCTTGTAGTACAAATGTTCTATAGCCCAACTCATAGGCTTTATCACATGATGTTAGGATATCTTCAACTGTTAAACGGTATCTATTTACACGATTATTATGTCGGCTAATTCCACAATAAAAACACCCTTTATTACAATAATTTGATATTTCAATTAAAGCGCGCAAATAAACATTGTTTCCATAAAAAGGTTGCTTTGCTTCACTAGCTTGCTTGAATAAATACTCAAGTGATGTCTCATCGATGTGATCCAATATATATAATAAATGATGAGCTGATAATACTTTATTTACACGTAACTCTAAAATTAATTCTTTTACGCGGTTTTGAACTTTTTCCGAGGTAAGTGCTTTATTTTTTATATACGGTAAGATTGTATTCATCGTGTCACCTCCAGTTCTTAGTATAGACCATATAAATAAAAAACTTTGTAACATATGTTACAAAGTTTATATTTTTTTACTTATTTTAATTTTTAAATATCGTCAATTTCATTTGTTCTACGGCGTTCAATATTAGCAAAGTAACTACATGTCTTATTAAAGAGTAATTTGATGTTTTCAACAGTGGTTGCACCTTGTCTATTTTTAGAAATAATGATTTCAACTTGATCTTTGTGTTGACTTTCTTTATTATAATATTCATCTCGGTATAAGAACATAATAATATCAGCATCTTGTTCTATTGATCCTGAGTCTCGTAAATCAGCCATAATTGGATGCTTGTCTTCGCGGCGTTCCACAGCTCTAGATAACTGTGATAAAGCGACGACTGGTACTTCTAATTCACGAGCCATTTCTTTGAGTGTTCTTGAAATTTCTGAAACTTCTTGAACACGATTTTCATTACGTCTTTTATCAGACCCACTAAGTAGTTGTAAATAATCAATAACAATCAAGTCTAATCGATTGTCTTGTTTTAGTTTACGACATTTTTGTCGTAAATCTGTTACTTTTACAGTTCCAGAATCATCAAACAAGACATTGAGTTGACTAAGATTTTCTTTAGCAACTGAAATTTGTTGCCACTGTGCAGGGCTTAGATTACCAGTTCTTATCGCTGTTGAATGTACTTTTGACTCTGCACTTAACATCCGACTAACCAGTTGATCACTACCCATTTCTAAACTAAAAAAGGCAACGTAGGGTTTGTCGGGCATTTTAGCTATGTTAGTTGCTAAGTTTAAAGCAAACGCTGATTTCCCCATAGATGGTCGGGCTGCAATAATGAGCAATTCCGAAGGTTGTAATCCAAGAGTATACTCATTAATCTCATCATACCCAGTATCTAGGCCGGTGAGTTTACCTTGATTATTTTTAGCGGCTTCTGTTTTTTCGATTACTTCTTCAGCCACAAGAGCGATTGGAATAAATTCACTACTTCGTCTCGATTTTGCAATATCAAAAATACGTTTTTCTGATAAATCCACAAATGTATTGGTATCTTCAGCACTATATCCATCTTCAATGATTTGTCGACACGCATCTTGAATTCGACGTGTCAGAGATTTATCGATTACAATGTTCATATAATTTTGTAAATTGGCAATTGATGGGACACTTTCGGACAATCCTAAAATATAATCGATGCCGCCAGCATCGTTTAATAATCCTTTGGTTTCTAATTTATTAGCAAGTGTCGTATAATCAATATCCGTACTTTCTTGAAATAAATCAACCATAGCATTAAATATCACCCGATGACGATATGTATAGAAGTCATCTCCAGCTAACTTATCAACCAATGATTTCATAACACCTTGATTGACAAAGACACTACCTAAAACGGATTGTTCAGCTTCTACATTATGGGGTGTGACTTTTTCCATTGTATCCCTCTATTCTTCAACAACTAATACTTCAATCTTTGCGGTGACATCCTTGTGTAATTTTACATCAACATGATAACTTCCTAACGCTTCAATTGGGTCATCAAGTTGGATTTTTCGTTTGTCAAGTTCGATACCGTGTTGTTTCTTATATTCATCGGCAATTTTTTTGGTATTTACTTTGCCATAGAGTTTTCCTTTTTGGCCCAGTTTGACAAATACTTTAACATGGTTTTTCTCAAGTTGTTTTTTGAGTTTCTTCATTTTCGTAACTTCTTTTTTCTCTTGCTCTTCTTTTTTCTCTTGTTCCATTTCTAAAGAATGCAAGTTCTCCTGTGTCGCTTCTATAGCAATTTTATTGGTCATTAAATAGTTTGCATATCCATTCGCGACTTCAATAACATCGCCTTTCTTTCCTTTACCACGTAAATCTTTAATTAAAATAACTTTCATTGGTTCTTCCTCCTTAACAGCGCGATTCAAAACTTGCATAAGATCAAGTCTTACTTGTTTACTATCCGTTGTTTCAACTTGGGCACCGGCATTGTTTAAGTGCCCTCCACCATTGAATTTTTCCATAATAACTTGCACATTAAACCCCTCTAAACTACGGGCACTAATGCCAACAAAATTTTCGTCTAATCGGCCAATAGCGAACGATGCGACAATGTCTTCGATTTCTAATAGATCATCGGCCACTTTCGCAAGTAATGTTCTGTCGGGTTCTAAATCATCTGGAATCATGACAATACTGAAACGATGATGGACCACTTCAGCCAATCCTAAAAGTTGTGATTTTAACTGTATCTCTTGTAATCCTTCGCGTAAGATTGTCTTTACTTTAAAGGTATCTGCGCCATATTTTCGTAACAAGGCACTCGCTTCAAATGTGCGTGACCCTGTCCGATACATAAAGTTATTGGTATCGACAATAATACCACTTAACATGACAGTTGCCTCAAATTTATTAATGTCGATATCTTTATCACTCAATTCGA
Source organism: Candidatus Izemoplasma sp. (assembly GCA_021736285.1). Taxonomy (GTDB): domain Bacteria; phylum Bacillota_I; class Bacilli_A; order Izemoplasmatales; family Izemoplasmataceae; genus JAIPGF01. The sequence goes on along the minus strand of JAIPGE010000071.1, from coordinate 2,107 downwards.
TCATTTCCGTGATCAATTCAACACTACTTGAGGCATAAGGTTCGATATGAGATAATTTAGCTCCACTTATTGAATCACTCAATTTACGATGATGATCAATAATTGCTAAGTTTTTTGTTCTGGTAATAAAGCGTCCATCTAATGTTTGACTAAATGAATGATGGTCAAGCAGTAACAGTAAATCATCGCGTGTAATCGCATCTAATGCTTCCATCGGTGAAATAATATAATCTAAAATAGTAACATATTCGTATTCAATCAACTGTAAGATTTTACGAACTGTTTTATCGACTTCATCTTTATTTATAACAATATACGCTTCTTTCGCATAAGCAAGCGCAAATTTAAGTGCACCAATTGCTGACCCAAAGGCATCAGTATCTGGTAATTTATGAGGCACAATATACACTTTATCCGTTTCATCAAACAAATTTAATAAGCGCTGCATATTGGTTCTTGTTGTAATCTTTGTTCGTTTTTCAGCGGTGTTGGTGTTGCCACCAAAATACATTAAATCATGATTTTCTAAATTTACAACGATTTGGTCACCACCACGACTAAGTCCTAAGTCAAGTGCATCTTGAGCAATATCTCCCAGTTTATCATAAGTGATTGAACTACAAGCTATTCCCGCTGATAAGGTAACTAAAACACTATGTTGAAGTGATATATCAGCTATTTGATTAATAATCTTAAATTCGTTTTGAATTAATTTCATTAAAATATCTTTTTGTAATACAGCAATTAACTGTGAATTAGTTAATGGCGTTATAAAGAAATTATATTCATCGCCCCATGCTTCTAATGCTTCAAGGTATTTTCCTTGAACAAAGTTGCGATCACTGACATCTAATTCACTCATCGCATCTTCTAAATTATCTAAATTAAGTTTCATAATAGCTGGTGTTGAGTCATTGCGTTCACGACGGCAATCTTCACGATCAGTCACTTCAGTGATAAATAACGTATGGTTCTCAATTACAGCTTGAATCTCATACTCATCTTGATAGATTTTAGTAATGAATGTCACTGTTTCTTCATGCTTTTCAAGTTCATGATAAATGTGTTGATTCAAGACATTTATTTTTCTATCTTCTAGGGCATTTTCAAATATCTCTTTTGCAAACTTGTTTGCCCATTTAATATGATAATCTTCATCATAAATAATGATGCCGATTGGCATATCTTCAACGACATGTTCTTCAACAAGGCGTTTACGATCTAGTAAGGATTTGGTATCTGATAATTTCGTTTTTAACCATTTGATCCGTAATGTTTTTCGATGATGGGAAAATTGTAATACCATCCACACCACTAAAATAAGTGCAGCACTACTTAATGATAAAACAAATAGTGGCACATCACGAAAAATAATATTAATGATAATAACGATTGCTATGAAAAGAAATGGATACATTCTTTCGAACCATGCTTTCATCACAAATCACCCCAATTTACTTTAAATAATTATAACATATAGCGCCCTAAAATCAAAACTTTATATGTGCTTATAAGATAAAAAAAGACTCATTGATATGAGCCTTAATCTTTAACGTATGGTAATAATGCCATGTGACGTGCCCGTTTAATTGCAACGGCAAGTCTTGATTGATATTTCGCTTTTGTACCAGTGACACGTTTAGGTAATATTTTACCACGATCACTAATAAATCTTCTTAGTAACTTTACATCTTTAAAATCAATATATTCAATTTTGTTATCTGTAAAATAACATCTTTTTTTACGTCTTTTACGAAATCCGCCTGGTCTAGCCATTTGGTCATTCCTCCTTTTTTAGATTAGAATGGTAAATCATCTTCAGCAACATCTATTTCAGGGGTCTGTTGTTTTAATTGCTGGTTTGATTGATTACTGTTCTGATTGCGATTTTGTTGATTATTATCTTGACGATAATACCCATCTTGTTGCTGTCCATAATCTTGGTTGTTTGGACTCGCATTCTTAGGTTCTAAAAATTGTACGCTGTCACATACAACGTCTGTTGTATAACGACGAACCCCATTACTGTCGTCATATTGTCCGGTTTGGATACGGCCATCAATCCCAAGTAAACTTCCTTTATTGATATACTTTGCCATGTTTTCAG
>JAIPGE010000070.1 GCA_021736285.1 Candidatus Izemoplasma sp. | reverse complement strand
GATAAAATGAATGACATGTTAGAACGCTTCAAAAAAGTCTTCGTATAAGGTGGTGTTATTATGGCATCAATGCGAGAAATTAAATCGCGAATAAGCGCAACAAAGAAAACATCACAATTTACCAAAGCTATGCATATGGTCAGTGCCAGTAAGTTGAAAAAAGCTGAAAAACTGATGACAGATTATCGACCACTCATGTATCGTTTACAAGAGATGATCGATAACATTTTAACAACGTCTGAAGAGATTTCACACCCTTTATTGGTTAAACATGACATTGAGATGACATGTTATGTGATTGTTTCAAGTGATAGGGGATTAGCTGGACCATATAATTCAAGTGTGTTTAAAGCCTTTAAAGCTTATGTCGAAGAACATCATCAAAGTAACGATGAATTTATTGTTGCTCCAATTGGGCATAAAGCAATGGGCTTCGCCAAACGAGAAAAATATCAGCTATTAAATGAGAAACCAATTAATGTCCGTGATGATATTCAATTCATTGATTTTCGGGAAATCACCGAATTGTTCATGAATGCCTTTTTAAAGGGTAGTGTCGATGAGGTTATTGTTTTTTATAACCATTTTGTCAATACAATTACCCAACAAGTCGAATCATTTAAAATATTACCAGTTATAGAAAATAATAATAATCAAAAAGATAAAGAAACAACTGAAACAGAAGAGTCACAGACAACATTGATTGATTTGTATGCTTACGAGCCCAATCCCCAGGAAATTATCAATCACCTTGTGCCAATGTATGTTGAAAACACACTTTATGGGATTATTTTAGATGCCAAAGCAAGTGAGCATGCTGCGCGCATGACAGCGATGAAGAGTGCAACCGATAATGCTCAAGAAATGATCCATGATTTACAACTACATTATAATCGGGCACGACAAGCAGCAATTACAATTGAGTTAACAGATATCATTGGTGGCGCCAATGCGGTTAACTAAAGGAGGAATTTGATGAACAAAGGTAAAGTCACACAGGTTATGGGACCTGTTATTGACGTTAAATTTGAAGATGAATTACCAGAAATCAACCACGCATTAAAGATTCAAGTTGATGCGAAGGATAATCATAATGTAGCAATTGAGTTAACCTTAGAAGTGTCACTGCATCTTGGTGATAATGTCGTCAGAACAATTGCTATGGATTCAACTGATGGTGTCACAAGAGGGATGCCTGTTGTAGATACAAAAGCAGCAATCAGTGTGCCTGTTGGTAAAGAAACCTTAGGACGTATTTTTAACGTGTTGGGAAATGAAATTGATGGTAAAGAACCGTTAAGTAAAGACATTACACGTGACCCAATTCATCGTGAAGCACCAAAACTTGATGAATTGAGTAGCGAAGTTGAAATTTTAGAAACCGGAATTAAAGTTGTTGATTTGCTTGCACCATACATTAAAGGGGGAAAAATTGGTCTCTTTGGTGGAGCTGGTGTTGGTAAAACAGTTTTGATTCAAGAGTTAATTAATAACATTGCCCAAGAACATGGTGGAATTAGTGTTTTTGCCGGTGTAGGTGAACGTACCCGTGAAGGAAACGATCTATATCATGAAATGACAGAGTCAGGTGTTATTAAGAAAACCTCAATGGTTTTTGGCCAAATGAATGAACCACCTGGTGCGAGAATGCGTGTTGGATTAACCGGTTTAACAATGGCTGAACATTTCCGTGATCGCGAGAAACAAGATGTTTTACTTTTTATTGATAATATATTCCGTTTTACACAAGCAGGATCTGAGGTCTCTGCGTTACTTGGTCGAATGCCAAGTGCCGTGGGATACCAACCAACACTTGCGACAGAAATGGGGAAATTACAAGAACGTATTACCTCGACAAAAGAAGGATCGATTACATCTATTCAAGCTGTATATGTTCCGGCTGATGACTATACTGACCCTGCCCCAGCAACAACCTTTACCCATCTCGATGCGACCACAAACCTGTCACGTAAAATTAGTGAAGAAGGGATTTACCCTGCAGTAGATCCGCTTGCTTCAACCTCGCGTGCACTCGCACCTGAGATAGTTGGAAAAGAGCATTATGATATTGCACGTGAAGTTCAAAGAACAATCCAAAGATATAATGAGTTATTAGATATTATTGCGATTTTAGGAATGGATGAATTAAGTGAGGATGACAAACTAGTTGTTCATCGAGCGAGACGAATCCGGTTATTCTTAAGCCAAAACTTCCATGTTGCAGAACAGTTTACAGGACAACCAGGAACCTATGTGTCTGTTGAAGATACAATTAAAGGATTTAAAGCGTTACTCAATGGTGATTATGATCACTTACCAGAAGAAGCATTTCGGTTAGTTGGTAATATTGAAGATGCAGTTAAAAAAGCAGAAGCGATGAAGTAGCTAGCTATAAATAAATCAAGTAATTAGTTTAAATATTTAATTTGACAGAATTAAGACATACTCAAAAATAGATTCGAAGAATCCAAAATTTATTTAAAATAGTAGTTTGTTTTATTTGTTATCGTCGTATGTATCGTTATGTTTTAATAAATGATATATTGAATGAACTATATTTTTGGCTACTGCACATAAGGCCGAATCATGGTGTTTTCCTGATTCCCTTAGTTTCGTATATTTCCTTTGAAACTTGTTGTCTTTACACACAACACATGCTACACGAGAAATGCTAACGGCTGCGGTTCTTAGGTATTTACTACCACGTTTAGATATCTTAGATTTCTTTAGTTTATATTTCCCTGATTCATGAACGACAGGATCTAATCCAAAATATGCGAAATACGCATGTTTGTTAGGGAAACGGTTAATATTTCCTGTTTCACCTAAAATGGTTGCGCCATTAATTGGGCCCACTCCTGGGATGGACATAAGTTTAGGAAAGAGTTTCATTTTCTTAGTAATCTCTTTCTTGATTTGTTTCTTTTGACTATTGTAATGAAAAATATCTTCGATACAGGATCTAATCAAGAAAACATTAGTATACTGACACTTCCCGATAGAGTCCTTTGCTAGATTCTTGATAACGATTGCCTTATGATGCCTATCGCCATGACAGCGTAATTTTGACTGTATAGTGCTTGTATGTATTCCGTTGAATTTGGTTGGTACTGGATAATTATGAAGAAGCCGTAAAGCCCAATCAGTAAGTGGGTTAAAGTGTTTCTTGAACTCAGGAAATGAAATGTGTAATAAACGTTTTAATTCGGATTTACTTTTAGCTAAAAGTCGTTTTTTAGAGTGATAGTTCCTAGTAATTTGTTTTAATTCATCAATATAGTATAATGAAGGCGTATAGGGTTGGAGAGACCTAACGTTATTCATTAAATAGAGACAGATAGAAGCGCAATCTATCTTATCTGTTTTCGTTCTTCGAACTGACGAAGATTTACGAGCGTATGCAGTTAGTAATGGATTGATAGTGTACACAGAATAACCTTTATATATCAGAAAATCTCGTAAATTTTCATGGTATATTCCGGTTTCTTCCATCCCTATATGAATGTCTTTCATAGGCTTCATACAGGATTTGATCTCTGTGTGGAGCCTTTTAAATCCTATCATATCATTACTAATTGTGAAATGTTCTTTGATGATTTCTCCATAATCATCAATCATGATGATGTCGTGCTTCTCTGAAGCGACATCGATTCCAATAAAAATCAAAATAAAAAACCTCCTTGTTTGTTTTATCAAACGTTATGAAATCCACAAACTGATATGAATGTAACCTTGTAAATGCACACTCATAGTGTAACTAGCTAATTCACATTTATCATATTAGTTGTAGTTGTATCCTACTTTACACTCTCGAAGAGTAGGTGAGAAATGTCACACTCCACAACGTTTGTAATTTCATTATAGGAGATAATGTAAAATCTTAAAAGAAAGGAAAGTATAGTTAAAGTAATATAATTTAATTATACAAGGTGAGAATGTGAAAGTGAATGTCGTAACACCCAATGGAGAATTATATAATGAAGACGTTGATTATGTTGTTGTGTCATCACAAATGAATGGTGAGTTTGCCATACTTAAAAATCACATTCCGATTATATCTTCTATTGATAAAGGGTATGTCAAGATGGTCCGTGGTGAAAAAGAACTTTTTACTGTCATTATCAACGGCGTCGTTGAACATAATAATAATATTGTTAATGTCATCGCCCAAGAGGCACATGTTGGAATGAGTAAAAAAAGCGCATTGGATCATTTAAATACGGTTCGTGAAGAACGCATTGAAGAAAACAGAAAACGTAATTTTGATTTTGCAAAAGCAGAACGAGAACTAAAGAAAAATTTAAAGAAAGCGAAAGCTGGACAATAACAAAAAGAGTTAAACAATATCCAATATTGTTTAACTCTTTTCATTAGAGAAAAGATAATTTCATTTGACATTCAAATTAAAAAGTCATAGACTTATGGCATGAGGAGGTGGGGCAATTGATTGGTAAAGATATTCTATTTTTTAATTCTTTAACGAGCACAAATGAATATGTTAAAAAACATCTTGATGAGTTAGATGCAGGCACAATTGTTACTGCAAAACAACAAATTTCAGGTAAGGGTAGAAGAGGAAGAACATGGATTAGCAATCAAGGAAATCTCTTTTTTAGTCTCCTGTTAGAAAAAGACTATGAAAGTAATTTTTCATATGTCATGCGAGCAAGTACAGTCTTGGTTCGGTCATTGGCTGAATTCGGTCTTGATGCAAAAATCAAATATCCCAATGATATTATGGTAAGAGGTCGCAAAATTGCAGGAATATTAATCGAAGCAAAGGCAGATCATATAATTATTGGTGTTGGGGTTAATGTAAAAGAAGAAAAGTTTGAAACCTTAGAAAAGAAAGCTACTAGTATTAAAATTGAAACCGGCCATATTTTTGATCCATTAGATATTTTGTATGCCTTTGTTAAATCATGTAACGAAAAATTAGATGATACAGAAGAACAACTATATCAAAAATACTTAATCCATTCTTATGTTATTGGTAAGGAAATTAACTACAAGGGTCAAAAAGCAACAATAACCAAAATTACCCGTAAGGGGTTATTACAAATTTCATTTGATGATACATTTAGACTTGTATCAATGGATGATATTACACTAGAGGAGTTGTATTATGACTAATCGGACCAAAGACTTAACTGAAATCGCCATTTTTCCCGCTTTAATGGCTGCGACGGCTGGCATTGTAATTCCCTTAGGGAATTTACCAGCAGTGACATTGCAGACGTTGTTTGTCTTTTTATCGGGATTGTTATTATCACCCCAAAAAGCTGTTTTAAGCATCAGTGTTTATGTTATTTTAGGAACACTTGGACTTCCAATTTTTAGTGGATACACAGGTGGACTAGGAATTGTTTTAACAAAAAGTTTAGGATTCCTAATAGGCTTCATAATTACCGCATTTTTCGTGTCAAAAATGAAAAGCATAAATTTTATAAATAAAAATTATGTAAGCATTTTCTTGATTTTAGTAATTGGAAATGGCATTATTTATATGAGTGGAGCCGCATATTTATCATTTTTATCAAATGCTAGTATATGGCTTATTTTAAAGGGATTCTCCATTTATCTTGTTGGTGATTTAATCAAAATCATAGGTACATTGTATGCATATGTGCGCATACGTTCACACATAACATATGAGCAGGCTTCGATATGAAAATGAAAGTATTGCTTTGAACATCAAATTGATTTGACAAGTTCTTTTTTTTTGTATAAAATAGAGTATAATTTTGAAAGATGAGGAGGACTAATATGATATTTGAACAACTTAAAGGAATTATTGCAGAAGAATTAGGTGTTGATGAAAGTGATGTAACACTTGATGCAAACTTGACGAATGACCTTGGAGCAGATTCATTAGATGCTGTGGAGTTAATTATGGCACTAGAAGATGAATTCGACCTTGAAATTAGTGATGAAAAAGCGCAATCTTTAACAACGGTTAAAGCAATTGTTGATTATATCGAAAAAAATAAATAAAAAAAATATTTTTTTTAGCGATATAAATATTTGAACTTCAAAGTATTTATGGAGGATATCATGGATTTAAGACAAATTAAAAATATATTAAAAGAGTTTGAAAATTCGACGGTACATAGATTAGAACTTAGTAACGATGAGTTTTCACTAAAGTTAGAAAAAGAAGCTAAAACTAATAACAACATAAATTCCTCTTTCGAACCTGAGGTTCGCTCTGAAGTTGCTACTAAAGAAGTAGCGCTTCAGACACCACAGGATGAGGGAAATACGAATGTGTTGGTAACGGCACCACTTGTAGGGACATTTTATAACAGTCCCTCACCTGATAGCAGTCCGTTTGTCTCTTTAAATCAACAGATTAATAAAGGTGATACGCTATGTATCGTAGAAGCGATGAAAGTTATGAATGAGATTCCTGCGCCAGTCAGTGGTAAAGTAGTGAAAATTATTACACAAGATGCTTCAATGGTTGAATATGGTGAAGTGTTGATGGAGATTGAAGTCTAATGTTTCAAAAGATATTGGTTGCAAATCGAGGAGAAATTGCAGTTCGCGTGATTCGAGCGTGTAAGCAATTAGGAATTGCAACAGTTGCTATATATAGTGATGTCGATCGGGAAAGTTTACATGTCCAAATCGCAGATGAGGCAGTGTGTGTTGGTGGTGCAAAAAGCAAAGACTCTTACTTACATATGGAGAACATCATAAGTGCTGCTATTGAAACCCACGCTGAAGCCATTCATCCGGGATTTGGATTTTTAAGTGAGAATGCTGACTTTGCTGAATTATGTGAAGCTGTAGGACTCCGATTTATCGGACCAAAGGCAGCGGTCATTCGTAAGATGGGAAATAAATCAGAAGCCCGTAAAACAATGATTGCATCTGGTGTCCCGGTTGTGCCAGGAAGTGAAGGCGTTATTGAATCACTTGATCATTTAGAACAGCTTGCAAGAGACATTGGATTTCCTGTATTGATTAAGGCAAGTAGTGGCGGTGGCGGTCGTGGAATGCGTGTGGCGCGAACGCTAGAAGAACTTAAAGGCGGATATTTATCAGCACGGACAGAAGCCCAAAATGCGTTTGGTGATGATGCGGTCTATTTAGAAAAATTTATCGATCATCCGAAACATATTGAATTCCAAATTTTAGCTGATAAGTACGGTCATGTGATTCATTTAGGTGAACGTGATTGTTCAATTCAACG
>JAIPGE010000069.1 GCA_021736285.1 Candidatus Izemoplasma sp. | reverse complement strand
GATGATAATTTAGAAGAAATTGTTCAAGATGGAAAAAATGGATATGTGTTCACAGAGGATCACAAATTCGTGTCTTTAGTTGATAGTTATATTATGGATTCAGTTAGTCGAGAAGCGATGAGAAACGCGACAATTAAAAGTGTTCAAAAATATTCGGCGTTATCTTATGCGAAGCAAGTCGAAGCAATTTATTATGATGTTTTAGATCAAAAAAAATAAACCATAAAAAACCTAAATACTATTACAACAGTATTTAGGTTTTTTTTAATGATTATCAAATTAGCTCAGTTGATAGTGATTTGTTATCTTTTCTTGAAGTAATCATACTCTAATATACGAACATTATATAAGTATCTGTTCACGAAAGCCGTATTTAAACTTAGTAAATAATAATCTGTAACGGTATCATCATTGGTAATATAATGTTGTGTCATTGAATCATAACGGAAGCGGCTACTGATAAGACTTCCATTAGCGAAATGAACTACATTTTCTTGGCTATCAAAGATATCATTGCCAAAAAGATGTCTATAATTGGTTTCTAAATTAAATAAGTTAGCTACGGTTGGTAAAATATCTATTGAAGACATATATTCAGAATGTATGCCATTAAAACTTGTTTCATCAGAGACAATCATCATTGGAACATTATGGATATCAAGTTCATCTTGGTCGATTTTATATTGGTCTTCATATTCCCATATATCATCATTGGTAATACCGTAAGCATAGTGATCACCAAATATCATAATAACGGTGTCATCCAATCTATTTGCTTCTTCTAGGGCATCGATGAGATATCCAATGGCTTTGTCAAATTCCATTTGAACAGCTAAGTAATAAACAATGTCATCGGGTACGTCGTTCACTAGATTTTCTGTTTCTAGATAGTCCATTACCGCTGCCACATATTCAGGTTTTGCCATTTCATGATTTTCTGTATATTGAAAATGTCCACTGACGGTTAATAAATTGACAAAGAACTGATTATCATTAATGAATTTTGGAATTGCCCGCTTCATGAGATCGTAATCACTTTGCCATACATGGTCTATAATCATAGCATCAGGATTAAAGTTTGATGTTATACCAAGTTCTTCACTACCCCAATATTGATCATACCCTAAAGCATCAAGATGGAAATCACCACGGGGATAAAAATAATCAGTATAATTGTGAAATGAGAATGTTGAGTAATCAGCATCTTTAAATAATTTAGGCAAAGTATTTGGAAAAAGATTATTTTGATAAGCGTCCATACTGAGTGTGACATTTTTGTTAGGATACATTGAAGTTTGCGCTAAAAATTCAGTATCCGCAGTAGAACGATAATAAAGAGGCGAATAATAGTTTTCAAAATAAGCGTAATTTTGTTTTAGGCTATAAAGATTTGGTGTTAAGGTTTCATTAATCGCAAAGGTATCAAAACTTTCAGCCATTATTAGAATGAAGTTTTTATCTTCAAATAAGCCAGTCATGTTATTGTCTGAATGACCATCACGGTTCTCCAAATAGTCAGTAATCAACACATCATATGCCTTTTTGGTAATAGGATCCTTTCGAAATAAATTAAAGAAGTCACGTTGTGTGTATGTCAATATTCCAAATTTTTGTAAGGCCTCTTGATTGTTATAAACGTAGGTGTACAAATCAACATCATTATAATTAATTAAAGTTCCATCTGAGATGTCAATAAGCTCTAATGGAACATCTGTGGAATCAATGTTATTTTTATCACTTATTGATTGAACACTAATAGATAGGGTTAAGACTGAAATGATTAACAAAATCAATGGTTGTTTTATTGTTCCATACTCAATCTCAAAATTAATCATATTAAATTTTAATAAAGCTATAAAACCAATCAAAGGAAAGAAATATGTAATATGACCAAAACGTAGGGCTAGAAAATAATCGCTAAAGAAAGACAATCCTGCGGTAAAGTCACCAATTACCCGAAAAGAATAAAATCCTTCTACAAAAGAATGATATACTTCTTGATTTAAGAATAAGAATGAGACAACAACAATAAAGAAAAGACTTAAGCGTTGGACAGTACGAGGTTTAAAGAACATTAAGAAGAACATAACAAAAAAAGTATATGATAAGCTAAATAAAATGACCCGTAAAAGTTGTAAATCTAATGAGAATGTTAAAACACGACTTTTAAAAAGTATCTCAAGATAAATAATGGATAATAAAAACATTGAAAATAAGGTAAAAGCATTCAATAATTTTTGTTTCATAAGCATCACTCTTTCATAACTTATTATTATATAACAAATTTCAATTATTGCCAACACTCATGAGAAAAAAACTTATGAAAATCACTTGACATTTACGAGTGAATTGCATAAAATGTTAATAGTCTTCAAATAGTAAATACGGCGATCGTGGCGAAGTGGTTAACGCACCGGATTGTGGCTCCGGCATTCGTGAGTTCGATTCTCATCGGTCGCCCCATTATTGGGCTATGGCCAAGAGGTTAAGGCACCGGACTTTGACTCCGGAATCGATGGTTCGAATCCATCTAGCCCAGCCATTTAAGCGGGTGTGGCGGAACTGGCAGACGCGCTAGACTTAGGATCTAGTTCTTCGGAGTGCAGGTTCGATTCCTGTCACCCGCACCATTTTTCAAATTAAACCATGGCAATCATGGTTTTTTAATACCCAAAATTTAATTTGAAAATAGAACAATTATGTTATAATGAAACTATCAAATATTTGAGGTGGATAATGTGGAAGAAAATAAAGCATTGAATTCGGCGTACATTGACGATTTAACAGGATTAAGAAATTATAAAGGATTAATTCATGACTATAAAGACTCCGCTTTAGAACATTTTCATTTTATTTATATTGATATTGACGATTTTAATAAAATGACAATGGTTTTTGGTGTTGACACAGTAGATGATATGTTGGTTAAACTTGCCCAAGTATTAGTTAATTATTGTGGGAAATCAGATGTATACCGTGTCGGGAATGATCAGTTCTTAATTATTACACATAGTCATTTTTTATGTGAACCAACGGGATTGCATCATATTTTAAAACAACCATACAAACACCATAATGTACAATACATTATTAATACTAGCGTTGTTGTGGCCGATCATGATGATTTTGAAGAAGACAGTTTAACTGATATGATTAAATTGTTAAGGATGACTGCGGATTTACATAAGTATGACGGAAAAAACACGCTGATTTATACGAACCAAGCACATAAACAACGTTATTTGGATATAATAGAAGTTGAAGAAAATATCCATGATGCAATGGACAATAATCAATTTTTCCCAAAATACCGTCCATTTGTCGATACATTTTCTCATGAAATTGTAGGATTTGAAGCGGTGTCACGGTGGCGTCTAAATGGACGTGTTTTGAAACCTAACCGTTTTTTAGAATTGGCTCAGTGGACTGGTAAAATTTATGATATTGAATGTTATATATTTGAGGAAGCATTAAAATTCTATAAAGAATTAAAGGATAATAAAGATATTAAATTGTCAGATCGTTTTAAAGCAGGTGTTAATTTATCGTCATATACACTACGTGTTATTGAAATAGATGATATTATTCAATTGTTACGGAAATATGATGTACCGGCAAAGGACGTTATCGTTGAGATTAAAGAATCAATGATTACCGACAAGAAAGTATATCATAAGGTTCAAAATCTATATGAACTTGGTTTTGTAGTTGTCCTAGATGATTATTCAAATACAAACTCGTCATTATCTTACCTAGCAGATTTAAAAGTTGATGTCTTAAAACTATCAGAGTCTTTACTAACTGACATTAATGAAAGCGAAGAATACAAAATGATGCATAGCATCTATTCTTTCTTTGTTCAATTCAGTAAAAACTTTGATTTAAGTGTGGTTTCAACTGGTGTCTCAAGCAAAGAGGATTTAAAACTTATTCGCGAACTAGATATCCCTATTGCAACTGGAGACTATTTTTCAAGAGCAGTTGTTAAAGAAGAATTTGTGGCGTTTTTGAAATCTCTTAAAAAGAGAAAGGCTAGATTTTAATGATACTACTGGCGGAGTCTGCAGATTTCTTTGAATGGTTTGAAGTCGCATGGGAGCACCTATATGAAAATCGACTTTATGGTGTTTCACTGCTTATTATTTTCGGACTACTAGGTGGCAAATTAATTTCAGTTATTAAATTTCCGAAAGTAACAGGGTATATTTTAATTGGTATTTTAATTGGCCCAAGTGTTTTAAAATTTTTATCCTTAGAAATGGTTGAATCATTTACTATTATTCGTCAAGTAGCGATTGGTTTTATTGGATATACAATCGGACTTGAATTAAAATTTAATAAACTTAAAAAGACAGGTAAGCAAGTTACTATTATCACGCTTGCTCAAGCCTTTACAACAGCAATACTAGTCTGTATGTCAATTGTCTTATTTCTCACCTTGATTAATGCTGAACATGCATGGACATATGGATTAATTCTTGGTGCCATTGCGACCGCTACAGCTCCAGCACCCATTTTGGCAGTTGTTAAAAACTACCGGACAAAAGGTCCCGTTACAGATGTATTGTTACCACTCGTTGCGTTGGATGACGCGATTGGAATTATGTTATTCGCGATATTGTTATCTTTTGGAACATCATTACTTGTCGCAAATGAAAGTGTGAGTTTGTTAAATATTTTATTAGAACCATTAATTGAAATCGTGTTATCAGTAGGTATTGGACTTCTAATTGGTCTAATTATAACAACAATTGTCAAACGGTTTAATCGTGAAGATGATAAATTTTTAATGATGGTAATTGTTGGATTTATCTTTTTTGGGATTGGTATCGGACAAGCTGTTCATGCCTCTGCGATTTTATTACCAATGACAATTGGGATCTATATTACCAATTCGATAGAAGAAAAATATAAAGATCGTTTAACGAATACCACTGATCTTTTTAGTGGACCTATATTGCTTTCTTTCTTTACCATTGCAGGTGCAGAATTACAACTCGGACTACTCACTAAAATTGGTGAGATAGGAATCATCTATCTTATTGTTCGAGTAGTTGGAAAATATGTTGGTTCAACAGTAAGTGCGAAAATGGTTAAAGCACCAAAAATGGTTCAAAAATGGATTGGGTTAACATTAATTCCCCAAGCGGGTGTTGCGATTGACATGGCATTAACAACACAACTTCGGTTTGAAGCAACCCCGGAATTGGCACCCTATATGCAAATCGGATTATCAATCACAACTGTGATATTAGCCGCAACAGTTATTTATGAAGTCGTTGGCTTGGTTATTGTGAAAACAGCTCTAGATAAGGCTGGAGAAATTGATGCAGCTGTGACAGATTGGCAATAAATAAAATAGACAAGACTGAGCAATCAGTTTTGTCTATTTTTTTCGTTAAATAACTTGCAATTTAATAGTTCGAGGAGTAAAATGATATTTGCGTGAAGAGACTTATATATATATGAAAGATGTGATTTAATGTTTAACGTACTATTAGCTAGTGATATTTCATCAACCTATCAAGCCCTACTTGTGCTTGCTTTTGTGTTGTTTTTTGGAATATATGCTGGCAGGTATTTTGAAAAAATCAAATTACCACATATTACTGGTTATATTATTAGTGGTGTTCTTTTAGGGGGCGTTCTTGTTTTATTGCAAATGGGTGAATTGGTTGAACATTTAGGCGTAATTTCTAGTGTTGCACTTGGATTCATTGCTTTTGGTATTGGAACTGAACTTGAATTTCAGAAACTTAAAAAAAGTGGTAAAGAAGTTGTTGTCATTACTTTATTACAAGCTTTTGCTGCAGCGGCACTTGTTATATTTGCATTATTATTATTTGGGGTTGCTTTACCAATAGCTCTTGTTTTAGGAGCTGTTGCAACAGCAACAGCGCCAGCACCAATCATGTTACTAACAAGAAAGTATCAAACAAGAGGGGCATTAACTGATACATTATTACCACTGGTTGGTATGGATGATGCAGTAGGTATTATCTTGTTTGGGGTATTGTTGTCAATTGCAAATTCAATGACGAATGGCGCTTCATTATCAATCATTGAAATGCTTGAAGGCCCTGCATTGGAATTGTTGTTTTCAGCACTAGTTGGAACCGTTGTCGGTTTAATTGGAGCACTTATCATCAAACAAATCAATACTGAAGATCATCAAAAAGAAGAATTATACTTATCAGTTAGTATTGTTGCTGTTTTGATAACAGTTGCGCTTGCAAAAATCGGATTTCATTTTGGTGACTTTTATGCACATTTGTCACCCATATTAACACCAATGGCAATGGGGATTGTATTTTCAAATTCAATGAGTCGTGTTCGCAGTCATGATGTTAATATTACTATTGAACATTTCACAGCACCAATATTGGTTGCGTTTTTTACCCTTGCGGGTGCGGAACTTGTTGTTGCATTTTCTCAAAATACAGAGGTTAACTATTTCAGTATAGCAGGAATTACGGTTATTTATATTCTAGCGCGGATTGCTGGTAAAATGGGTGGATCATTTATGGGTGCAAAACTGATGAACTCACATCGCAATGTAAAAAAATATCTTGGCTTGTGTCTATTGCCTCAAGCAGGTGTTGCCCTCGGTATGGCATACCAAGCAAAATCTGATTTTGGTGAATCAGGAGTTACCATTTTAATCGTTGTGTTAATTGCAACCTTAGTATATGAATTATTTGGACCAATAGGTGTTAAATATAGTTTAGATAAATCTGGAGAAATCCGAGATTATTAAATAAAAAAAATCAGTTCATTTAGAACTGATTTTTATTGGAAGGTTCTTCTTTAAACAATAGAAGCGAATCTAGATAATAAATCTTGTTAAACGAACTTTATGATGTCATTGAATCACTTTTTATTCTTCTTCTTAGGCACAGGATCATATCCGCCTTTAGATAAAGGATTACAACGTAATATTCGCCAGGTACTTAAGTATGTGGCATAAATAAAATTACGTGTTTGATAGGCTTCTTTTGCATAATTGCTACAGGATGGATGATATCGACACGTGATTTGGTTGTTCGTTGTGCCTTTTTGATACCACTCAATTAACTTAATCATTATTTTTTTCATCGTTACCACCAAAGTTATTATATCAAAAACACCCAAGAGCAACAAGAAATGTGATTATTATTAGACAAATGAAGGGGATTCTACTATAATTAGTTTGTGGTGGTGCGCCAGTTCGGTT
>JAIPGE010000068.1 GCA_021736285.1 Candidatus Izemoplasma sp. | reverse complement strand
TTCGGTGTCATCAGTAGTTGATGATGAATTTGTTTTTCAATTTCGGTCAGTTCTTCTTCTAATGTTGTAACACCTTGTCCAATTTGCGAAATTTCTTGAAATAAAGGTTTAGGATCTTTTTTATCACGTTTATAAGCACCTATTTTTTTACTAATTTCATTGCGTTTTGCTTTGATTGATTCAACTGTTTGAATAATCTCTCTACGCCGCTCATCTAATTTAATAACCTCTCTTAAATACGAGAAATTTTCTCCTCTTCTGTTCAATAATTCAATGATGTTATCAGCATCATCTCTTAATTCTTTTAAATTTAGCATTATTTTCCTCCTTAAATTAAAAAATCGCCCTTAAAAGGACGAATAATCGCGATACCACCTTAGTTTAGAGTTGCCTCTATCTCATACATGTATAACGGCACTAACCGAGGAGTATTAATCCTACTCAAAGGGAGATTCGCAAGATACTTTTGTTAGTTTTCACCAATCACTAACTCTCTACAAAAAAGTAATTTCTTGTTACTTGTCCTTCTCATCGTTGTTGTCTTGATAATACCAAAACTCCCCTAACTTGTCAATCATTTCAAAAAGAAAGAGAAGATTGTAAACACAATAAGTAACGCTTAGTAGCTACAAAAAAAGATGCTAGTAAACATTCTTATGTGTCTACTAACATCTTTTCTACTCTTGTCTATTCTTGAATTGGATGATCTTCTGTCACAACAGGGGCTTCAATTGTTTCCTCAACTGGTAGCAAATCATCTTCTTCTATCTCAGGTTCAACAATAGCAATTGATGCTATGTGGTGCCCTTCATTAAGATTAATTAAGCGCACGCCTTGTGTGGCGCGTTTCGATACAGCAATTTGTTCAATTGGTAAACGAATAATTTGTCCTTTTGTTGTTGTAATAATTAAATCTTCGGTGCCATTAACACTACGCATTTTACATAAGGCACCATTTTTATCCGTGATTTGAAGGGTTTTTACACCTTTTCCGCCACGATTTTGTTGGCGATATTCATCCATTTCTGTACGTTTACCATACCCGTGTTCTGTCACAACCAATACTTGGTGTTTGTTTTCAGATACAACGGTAAATCCAACTACATTTTGTGCATTTTCTATTAAGATTCCTCGTACGCCTGTGGCAACACGGCCCATTGGTCTAGCATCTGTTTCGTTAAAGCGAATTGCTTTACCGTTTGATGCTCCAAGTAAAACATCTTTGGTACCATCTGTTAACCGAACAGCTAACAATTCATCGTCATCACGTAAATTGATCGCTTTGATACCTGTTGTTCGAATGTTTTGGTAATCTGATACTTTTGTCCGTTTAACAACACCATTTTTGGTTGCGAAGAATAAATAATTATCTGATTCAAAATCCTCTATCTTTGTCACAGCAGCAAGGGTTTCACCTTTACCTAGTTCTAGTAGATTTACTAACGGTAACCCTTTTGATGTGCGTCCAAAGTTAGGAATTCGGTACCCTTTCATTTTATAAACGCGTCCGGTATTTGTGAAGAATAAGATGTAGTCATGGGTAGAGGTGTAAATGACATGTTCAACAACGTCATCATCTAGTGTCTGCATCCCTTTCATTCCTTTACCACCGCGGTTTTGTGTTTTATAGATATCTGTATTCATGCGTTTACAATACCCACTACTGGTAATTGTAATAATAACATCTTCTACAGGGATTAGATCCTCATCTTCTAAATCCAAATCAAGGGATAAACTAATGTCACTACGCCGTTCATCTCCAAATTTGTTTTTGATGTCAATTAGTTGTTCTTCAATTATCTCAAATTTTTTAAATTCATTATCTAATATAAACTCATATGACTCAATTTCACTCTCTAAATCGAGTAATTCTTGATCTAATTTTTCGCGTTCTAATCCACTTAATCGACGCAATCTCATTTCTAAAATTGCTTTGGCTTGTTTCTCACTTAAATCAAACCGAAGGATAAGTTTTTCTTCTGTATCATCATAAGATTCACGAATTGTTTTAATAACTTCCTCAATATTGTCTAATGCGACTAATAATCCTTCAACAATATGGGCTCTATTTTTCGCTTTTGTTAAATCATATGTTGTTTTACGTGTTAGGACTTCAATTTGATGAATCACATAATGTCTTAAAAAATCTTTTAATGGCATAACTTGCGGTTGGTTTTTATTTAACGCAAGCATATTAATTCCAAAAGAGGTTTGAAGTGGTGTGAATTTATATAAGTTATTTAATGTCACTTCAGCATTGATTCCTTTTTTTAGTTCAATTACGACACGAATTCCTTTACGATTTGATTCATCTCGTAAGTCTGTTATCCCTTCAATGCGTTTTTCTTTTGCCAAGTCAGCAATTTTTTCAATTAACCGTGATTTGTTGACTTGATAGGGAATTTCTGTGATAATAATCATTTGTTTGCCATTTTTTTGTGTTATAATTTCCGATTTAGCGCGGATTTTAATTGAACCATTTCCTGTTTCATAAGCTTCTCGTAATCCGGTACGTCCTAAAATGGTTCCGCCTGTAGGAAAGTCGGGGCCAGGGATGTGTGTCATCAATTCATCAACATCAATATCTGGATTTTTAATATATGCCAAAATACCATCGATGACTTCACTTAGATTATGTGGTGGAATGTTTGTTGCCATCCCAACCGCAATCCCCGTTGCTCCATTAACCAGTAAATTGGGATATTTTGCAGGTAAAACACTTGGTTCTTGTTCTGAGCCATCATAATTTTCTACGAAATCAATCGTATCTTTTTTAATATCTGCTAACATTTCCGAGGTTATTTTATGCATTTTAGCTTCAGTATAACGCATTGCAGCAGCACCATCACCATCAATCGATCCAAAGTTTCCGTGACCGTTGACAAGAGGGTATCGATAACTAAAGTCTTGCGCCATTCTGACCATTGCATCATATATTGCACTGTCGCCATGTGGGTGATATTTCCCCATAACGTCTCCGACAATACGTGCTGACTTTTTGTAAGATTTTTCAGGATATAAGCCCAGTTCATCCATACCATATAAGATTCGGCGATGAACAGGTTTAAGTCCATCTCTAACGTCTGGTAATGCTCGTGAAACAATAACACTCATTGCATAACTTAAAAATGATGTTTTCATTTCATCGGAAATATTTATGCCTTTAATTTTATCATATAATGTAATATTTTCATCCATTATGTTGGCCTCCTACACATCAAGATTTTGCACGTATTTAGCGTTTTTCTCAATAAATTCACGCCGTGGTGCAACATCGTCACTCATTAACATACTAAAGACTTCATTCGCTTCAATAGCATCTTCCATTGTGACTTGTAATAATGTTCTTGTGGCTGGATCCATGGTTGTTTCCCAAAGTTGTTCAGGGTTCATTTCTCCAAGTCCTTTATATCGTTGAATCGATGCTCGTGGTCCGAAATCTTTTAAAAATCGTTTTAGTTCTTCTTCAGTAAACGCGTATTCAACGCGTTTTCCCTGTTGTATTTTATATAATGGTGGTTGTGCAATATAAACGAACCCACTTTCGATTAATGGTTTTAAATGTCTAAACAAGAATGTCAGTAACAATGTTCTAATGTGTGCTCCATCGACATCCGCATCAGTCATAATAACAATTTTATGATATCGGGCATCTTCAATGTTGAATTCATCTCCAATACCAGTTCCAAACGCTTGAATCATTGAAACAATCTCTTTATTACCTAAAATTTTATCTAGGCGCGCTTTCTCCACATTAATTACCTTCCCACGTAACGGTAAAATTGCTTGAAACTCAGATTCTCTTCCTTGTTTGGCACTTCCACCAGCACTATCACCCTCGACAATATATATTTCTGATTTTTTAGGGTTTTTACTTCTACAATCAGCGAGTTTAGAGGCAAATCCCAATCCATCTAAAGGTGATTTACGACGTGTTGCTTCTCTTGCTTTTTTTGCTGCAAGTCGTGCTCGAGAAGCCATTAATGCTTTTTCTATGATAATTTTAGCTTCATTAGGATGTTCATATAAAAACCGTTCCAACCCATCACTTAAGACACTTGCGACAATCTTTCTGACTTCGCTTGATCCAAGTTTTGATTTTGTTTGTCCTTCAAATTGTGGGTCCGGATGTTTGACACTTATGATACTAATGAGACCTTCTCTGGTATCTTCACCAATTAAAGACTCATCTTTTTTAAAAATACCATTTTCTTTTCCATAATTATTTAAAACACGGGTTAAGGTCATTCTAAACCCTTCTTCGTGTGTTCCGCCTTCAATATTGTTAATATTGTTTGTAAAGCTAAAGATATTTGGTCGATAATCGCGATTATACTGCATCGCAATTTCAACAATAATGTCGTCTATTTCTCCCTCACAAAAAATGACATTTTTATGAAGTGAGTCACTATGTTGATTGAGGTATTCAACATACTCTTTTATGCCACCCTCATAATAATAGCTATTTTTAACAGGTTCTTCTTCTCTAAAGTCGTTGATTTCAACTGTTATTGCACGATTTAAAAACGCAAGTTGTTGAGATCTATTACGTAAAATTTCGTAATCATAATGCCTTGTTTCTGTAAATATCAATGGATCTGACTTAAATGTGGTCACTGTCCCTGTTTTTATTGTGTCGCCATGATCCACTAAGTCAGTGGCTCTTAAACCACGTTCGTAGCGTTGTGTATACATACGACCATCTTTATAAATTTCAACTTTCATCCATTCACTTAAGGCATTTACAACACTTGCCCCAACACCGTGAAGACCACCTGATACCTTGTATGAATTGTTATCAAATTTACCTCCTGCATGAAGTGTGGTTAAAATTGTTTCAACAGCGGGTAGTCCTGTTTTGGGATGCGTATCAACGGGAATTCCTCTTCCGTTATCGGCAACGCGCACAACATCGTCTTTTAACACTTCTATTGTTATTTTATTTGCTGCGCCAGCAAGTGCCTCATCAATCGAATTATCAACAATTTCCCAAACCAAGTGATGTAATCCGCGTGGCCCTGTTGTACCAATAAACATTCCGGGTCGTTTTCTAACTGCTTCTAACCCCTCTAGTATTTGGATGTTACTTGAATCATATTTTTGCATCCTGTTTCAACTCCTTTATTGTGCCTTCTTTAATAACAAATATTTCTACATGTGTTGTTGCTTCTAATTTTATATGTTTTAAATCTGTTGTTGTTATAAATGTTTGAATCTCTTTAGGAATCACATCAAATAACTTGTTCTGTCGCTGCGCATCTAATTCACTTAATACATCATCTAATAGTAAAATTGGATAAGACTCCGTTGCGTGGTAAATACTGTCTATAATTGCAAGTTTAACAGCAAGAACATATGTTCTTTGTTCTCCTTGAGATGCATGTGTTTTGGCTTCGTGACCATTGATTAAAAATTCGACCTCGTCGCGGTGGGCACCTAAATTTGTTGTTCCAGTAATAATATCATATTTGTATTTGGCCCGATAACTTTTTTCAAATGCATTCTTTAGTGATGGAACATAACGTATTGTTAATTGATCATTGCTATTTGCTAAAAGTTGATAATAACGATTGGCATCAATTTGAATGTTTTTGAGAAAAACTGTCCTTTTTTCAACCAATATGGTTAAATAATCAATCAGTTGTTCGGTAATCACATCTAATAACAAATAGTCTTCTGATGCTTTCTCTTGTAAGGTTTTTAACACTGTGTTGCGTTCTTTTAATATGGTTTGATATTGTTTTAACGCTTGCATATAAGCGCTTGATTGTTGCCCTATTTCAACATTTAAGAAACGTCGTCTTGTCTTCGGATTTCCTTTAATTAATTCTAAATCTTCAGGCGCAAAAAAAACAACGTTAAGAGATCCTATATACTCACTTAAGCGTTCCATTTCAATTCCGTTATATTTTGCCTTTTTACCGGTTTTCGAAACAATGACACTTAACGATACTTCTTTGTCGTTAAAATCGATTAGACCATTGATTTTGGCATACTCTGAACCGATTTGGATGACGTCTTGGTCTTTGTTGGTTTTGTGAGATTTTGTAAACGCCAAAACATTGAGTGCTTCTAATAGACTGGTTTTACCTTGTGCATTATCGCCAACGAAAATTATTTTATTTGATGTCACAGCTTGATAAAAGTTTGTATAGTTTCTAAATTGAATGAGTTCTAATTGTTTAAGTTTCATCTTTCACGAGATTAAACGTGTCGATTCCTTTTACATAGATTTGATCACCAGGATAACATTTGCGTCCCCGTTTGGTTTCAATTTTATTATTAATAGTAATTTGTTCTTCTTCGAGTAATGCTTTTGCAATTCCACCTGAAGAAACGATGTTCATAAACTTTAAAAATTGGCTTATGGTAATGTACTCAGTAACAATTGGAACAGTTCTCATAATAAGCACTTCTTTCATATATATATTATATTATAATTATATAATAAATATAATAAATTAACAAGGTAAATAGTGCAAAAAAAAGACCGAATTTTTCGGTCTATTCTGTTCGTACTGGTAAAATCAATTGAAGCATTTTATCATCGTATTCTCCTTGAATGATAAAAGGTCTTATTTCACCTGTAAAGTTGAT
This sequence comes from Candidatus Izemoplasma sp., assembly GCA_021736285.1. Lineage (GTDB taxonomy): Bacteria > Bacillota_I > Bacilli_A > Izemoplasmatales > Izemoplasmataceae > JAIPGF01. Next base: position 672 of record JAIPGE010000068.1, on the reverse strand, counting down.
GGCTACTTCGCTAGAATTAAAAATTTTAAGGGCATCTAAAATGTATTTTGAACTAAATGCTATTTTAAATGGTGTTCCAACAATTTCATCTACAGGATATACTTCTTCTAACACTTTTCCTATTTCAGGACTATTTGATGTAATTTCAACGATATTATCTTTTCTTAAGCTTAATTTAACAATTGCGTTATTACCATCGCGACTAGATAATAAACTCGCGCGTTCAATGGCTGTCATTAAATCTTCTTTATTAAATTTTATAACAATTGGAAATTCGGTTGGAATTAATTTTGATGTTTCAGGATAATTGCCTTCTAATAGTCTTGATTGAAATAAAATATTATTATATTTAAATAAAACTTTAGAATGATCAAAATGGATTTCAACTTCGTCGTTGTTATTGTTAAGAACTTTTATTAATTCTTCTAAACTTTTTCCAGGAATAATAATATTTAGAGGTTCATATTTATCTTTTAACTCAATTTCTTTTTGACTCAACCGATAACTATCTGTAGCGATTGCTGTTAATTTATTACCATCAATTTTAAAATTCACACCTGTTAATATAGGTCTGTTTTCAATGGTTGATGTTGCAAAAGATGTTTGTCTTATAATCGATTTTAAAATACGTACATTTATTTTGATTGATTTAACTTTTTCACTAAACTGTAG
>JAIPGE010000067.1 GCA_021736285.1 Candidatus Izemoplasma sp. | reverse complement strand
ATTTAATTTATCTTGTTCCTTATCATCTTTCGCAAGCACCCAAGGCATCGTTTCATCGATATATTTATTCGTTCTTGAAACGAGTGTCCACACATGTTTAATAGCCTGACTGACATCAAGTTTTTCCATTGCTATTTCGTAGTTTTTTGTCGTTGTTGCAATCATTGCTTTTAATTCAGCATCTACGTCAAAATAGCTTTTAGATGGTTTCGTTAGTTTTGAATCAAAATACTTATTAATCATTGTAATCGTTCGGTTGAGTAAATTCCCAAAATCATTAGCTAAATCATAATTGATCCGCGCCACAAAATCTTCAGGGGTAAACACACCATCGCCTGAATAGGGAATTTCTCTTAATAAGTAATACCGTACAGAATCGAGTCCGTAACGTTCAATAAGTTGATTCGGATAGACAACTTTTCCTTTTGATTTACTCATTTTACCATCTTTCATCATATACCAACCATGTGCATAAAGTTTAAAGGTTACGTCAATACCTAATGCTTTTAACATGATTGGCCAATAAATGGCATGAAACCGTAAAATATCTTTTCCAACAACATGAACGACTTCATCGCCGTGCCAATATGTTCTAAATTTACTGTCATCATTACTCCCATATCCAAGGGCAGTTATATAATTACTTAATGCATCTATCCAGACATAAATAACATGTTTTGGATTGCTTTTTACAGAAACGCCCCAATCAAAACTGGTTCGCGAGACACTTAAATCTTGTAAGCCAGATTCGATAAATCGCACAACCTCATTCTTACGAGACTCTGGTGTGATGAAATCAGGATGATCATTAATATATTCTAGTAACCACTCTTGGTATTTAGATAATTTTAAAAAGTATGATTCTTCTTTTACAAGTTTTGTTTCACGCCCACAATCTGGACAAATATGGCCATCTTCTAATTGTGTTTCAGTAAAGAATGATTCATCATGAATACAATAATATCCTTCATAGTGACCCAGATAGATATCGCCTTGTTCTAATAGTTGTTCAAAAATCTTCTCAACAACCATTTCGTGGCGATCTTCTGTGGTGCGAATGAAGTCATCATATTCAATATCTAAAATATCCCACAACTTTTTGGTTTCTTCAGCAATATAATCAACATGTTTTTGTGGTGAAATATCAAGTTCATTAGCTACTGATTCAACTTTTTGACCATGCTCATCCATACCGGTTAAATACCATGTATCATAGCCTCGCATTTTTTTATAGCGGGCGATTGTATCACACAATACAGTGGTATAAGAATTTCCAATATGTAGTTTTCCGCTTGGATAATAAATTGGTGTTGTAATATAAAATGTTTTTGTCATCTGAATCACTCCTAAAATCTTTTGTTCTATACTATTTTACGAATCATTGTTTATGATATAACTGGTAAACATCATTTTTGGGTAAGTCATGTCGTTTAGCGATAACTTTAATTGCTTCTTTTGATGAGACACCTTGATCAATTAAAGCATACACTTCATCAAGTAAATCTGGTGTTTGGTTGTCTTCTTCTTGATAGCCTTCTAAAATCACGACAAGTTCACCTTTTAACGTATCTAGATTTTGCATCTCTTCTAATGACCCACTAATTGTTTCTTCATATGTTTTAGTAAGTTCTCTCGCAATGACAACATTACGATTACCAAATACTTGGTAAAAGGTCTCTAAAGTAGATTGAATGCGGTGTGGACTTTCATAAAAGACCATAGTGTATGGATAGGTCCGTAACGTTTCACATTCTTTACGTTGTTTGCTGCTTTTTGATGATAAAAAGCCATAAAACATAAACGGATGTGGGGGCAAAGCACTCATGCTAAGTCCAGTGATAAACGCACTTGGCCCGGGGATACTCACAACTGGAAAATTGTGTTCTTTTATAAGTTTGACAACCGTGTATCCAGGATCGCTAATTAACGGATGTCCCGCATCACTAATCAGCGCAACACTTAATCCTGATGTTAAATCTTTAAGGATTTGATGTTGTTTTTGTGCTTCATTGTGATCGTGATAACTGTCTAACTTTTGGGTGATATGATAATGATCTAGTAAGACACGAGATGTTCGTGTGTCTTCACAATATATCTTATCAACTGCATTTAGTATCTTAACTGCTCGGTAAGTAATATCTTCTAAATTACCAATCGGTGTTGCGACCAAATAAAGGGTTGGCAACGCCTCAGCAAAACTTCTAAGCCGTTTCATCGGTTTCCTCTTTTCCAACATTAAAAATACGTTTTATTTCAGGTGTGTATCCTCTATCATTATGAACATATAATGGATCTAATAGTTTAAGTTCACTGTTAGCATTATTGACCGCTTCAATTAGAACCATATTGCTTGTTTTCCCTTGTTTAGGATATACAAAACGCATACGTTTAATGCCAAATTGATGGTCACTTAACGTCTTAATAATTTCAAGCAAGCGTTTGGTTCGGTGAACCAAATACAGTGACCCTTTTGTTTTCAAAAGTCGTTTTGCTTCAAAAACAATGGTATCTAAATTGACTTTAACCTCATGTCGAGCAATGGTTTTAAAGTCACTATCATTGGTATGTGACGATTTTTTATACTTGAAAAACGGAGGATTACACGTAACGATATTAAATAAACTATTTTCAAACTGTTTGTGAATCCCATTGATGTCTGCTTGCATTACTGTAATTTGATCCTCTAGTTGGTTCATTTTAACACTTCTTAATGCCAGATCAACCGCTTCATCTTGTAACTCAATTGCATAGATTTTAGCCTTGGTTTTAAGTGTTAAAAAGAGTGGAACTGGTGCGTTACCTGTGCCCAAATCAATAATGTGTTTAGTTTTTACTTGAGGTACAACAAAATCAGCCAGCAAAGTAGAATCCAAACTAAAATGAAACATGTCTGGTCGTTGAATAATCTTTAGGTGTTCATATCCTAGCAACTCATGAATGACTTCTTCTGCATTATTCTTCGTAGCCATTGGAATCATCGCCATCGTACGTTTCAATATTGAGTAAGTCTTCGACATTAAAACTTTTAACGCCTTCTTCTTTTGTTATGACGCGAACCGATTTATCGATGATATTCACCGCAATTACGGTCGCATATCCATCGGTTGTTTCAACTTTACTGCCTACTTTTGGTAAAGCTTTTTTAAATTCATTATAGGTCCCGTTTTCATACCGAATACAACATAATAATTTACCACATAATCCTGATATATTATTAGGATTTAAAGATAAATTTTGATTTTTAGCCATCCGAATTGATACGGTTTCAAAATCACCTAAGAAAGTTGTACAACAAAGGAGATAGCCACATGGGCCAATACCACCCAAGAATTTGGCACCATCACGGGTTCCGACTTGTCTTAATTCAATACGGAGATGAAACTCATTTGCCAAATCTTTGACAAGTTCACGAAAGTCAACGCGTCCTTCTGCGTTGAAATAGATGATCAATTTACTTCTATCGAGGGTATATTCTGCCCCAAGTAATTTCATTTCTAGCTGGTTGTTATTGACATGAAATTGGGTCCGTTCAATAACGCCCTTAATATCACTTTCATTTTGATAATGTTCCATTAAATCTTTATTCGTTGCTTTTCTTAAAATAGGCTTTAATGTTGAAATGACTTCTGAGTCTTTAATTTCTTTTTGTTCCTCAATTACTTCACCTAATTCTATACCGCGTACGGTCTCAACAACAACTTTATCATAAAGGTCTAGTGAAATATCGTTGGGATCAAAATAATATTTTTTCCCAACTGGTTTAAACCTGATTCCGACAACTGTGTTTGCCATAGTTATTCACTTCTTTCTAATTCATAAAGTAAGTTATCATATGCCAAGCGTTGATTGATATATCTGTCTAAACGACTCGATACATCGAGCATATGTTCCAATTCTTCTATCCGTCTGTTTTTAGGTTTTTGTTGACTCAAGTTAGAGATTAAATCAAGGTGTTGTTCGTAAACCAAATGGGTCATATCCCCATCAAAATAGTGTAAAATATCTTTTTGTAGTAAAATCATACATTGCATGAATAATTTAGATAAGACATTATCAAATACAATGAAATCTCCTTGGTCATGAAACACCATTAATGCTGATTTTGTTTCATCCAAAATAGCATCATACATATCTGGGACAAAATCTATGATTTCTTCAAATCCATCAATGCTAGCAATTTCTTCTGCTTCATTGACACTGCTTGTTAAATGACTTAAAATACGTGCTTTATATTTTTCATATCCAACGTCAATTAAATCTTGTTCGACAACTGTTGATGATAAAGACGCAAAGGATACAATTTGACTTCTTGAAATAATTGTTGGTAATATTGCATTTCGATTTGTTGTGGTTAAAATACCAACAATGTTGTCGTGTGGTTCTTCTAAAAATTTAAGGAGTGAATTCGCTGCGCCGACTTGAATTTTATCAATATCTTTAATAATATATATCTTTTTACCTGGTTCAATCGATGTTTTTGAAAATTCAATTTGTAAATCAACTATTTGCTGTTTTCGAATTGATGTTTTAATTGGTTCGACAACATAAACATTGGGATGAGTAAGATGTAATATACGTTTACAGTTGTGACATGTTAAACACGGTTTATCGTCACTTTGACAAAGTAACATTTGTGCAAAATAAAGCGCTGTCTCATATTGTTTGGCGCCAATAGCACCTTCAAAAAGGTACGCATGACTAAGGCGTCCTTTTTTAACACTATTTTCAAGTAATTGAACAACGCGTGCTTGAGATTTTCTAATCGCATCAAATGCCATACAATACTCCTTAACTATTATAATACAGTTTTTATAATCTGCAAGGTATCTTCGATTACTGTTTCAATGGGGTTTTCCCCATTGACAACATAGAACCGTTCTGAGTATTTATCGGCTAAAATTTTATACCCTGCATACACTTGTTCATGAAATGCCAGTGTTTCTAAGTCTAACCGATCAATCTTGCGTGAATTGTTGAAAACCCGTTTTAAGCCAATTTCTGGACGTACGTCGATGAATATTGTCGCATCAGGAAGATGTTGATCAATCGCGAATGCATTGATATCATAGACTTCGTCAATACCGAGTCCACGTGCATACCCTTGATACGCCAAAGATGAATCAATAAACCGATCACATAGTATCAGTTTATTTTCTGCCAGGGCTGGGGCTATCTTTTGATGAAAGTGCTGAGCGCGGGATGCTGCAAACAATAATGCTTCAGCTCGTGGATCCATGTCCGTATTTTCTTTTGATAAAATTATGCTACGAATTTGCTCAGAAATTTTAATACCACCCGGTTCTCTTGTTGTAAGTATATCATATCCATCGTGTTTTAAAAATGTTTCGATGGCTTTAATAACTGATGTTTTTCCAGATCCCTCTGGTCCTTCAAAGGTAATAAATATTCCACTCATGACTATCACTCCTAGTTACAACGTTTATTATCGCACATTTTTTAAAAATTTTAAATAACCTTTTCTCATATTCCGCCATCTTTTATGTTATAATAAAAGATAGCAATTTTATAAGGGTTGGTTACTATGCGTTTAGCAGTACAAAATCTCACATTTGGTTATGATTACCGAACCGTCTTAAAAGATGTGTCTTTTAAGTTGAACACCGGTGATTTTTTAGTTATTATTGGAAACAACGGCAGTGGCAAATCGACTTTAGTTAAATGTATACTGGGTATAAATAAAGTCCCAGGTAATCAAATATTGATTGATGATGTCGATGTAAATCAATACAAAAATTTTAAAAATATCGGCTATGTACCACAAAAGTTTGATGACTTTAACTATGAATTTCCGATTACGGTAAATGAGATATTAAACGCTTCTAGTTATTCTAACATCTCCGAAGATGAAAAACTAGAGATTTTAGATAAAGTTGGTATTCTTGAATTGCAAAACGAAAATATAAATAATCTCTCCGGAGGCCAATTACAACGTGTCTTTATTGTTAGAAGTTTGATGAATCGACCGAAGCTATTAATTTTAGATGAGCCTACGGTGGGGGTTGATCGAACAAATGTTAAAAGTTTCTATAAAACCGTGAACCAATTGAATGAAGAAGGCATTACTATTGTATTAATTACACACAACATTAAAGAAGCCAATGCAAATTTCACGCATGTTCTGTCACTTCATAATGGCGAGGGTGTCTTTAAGTCCGTGGACAAAGAGGGGGCAACAGTATGATACTAGCTGATCAAGCCTTCATTTTTGCACTCTTTGAATATCCCTTCTTAAGATATGCCTTAGCAACAGGATTAATTATGGGATTCATCACCCCAATGATTGGGTCATTTGTGGTGATTAGACGATTGAGTTTTATTGCTGATACACTATCTCATTTTAGTTTAGCTGGATTATCAATTGGTATTTTCTTAATTAATACTTTAGGCTATACCTTTATTTCAGATCCGCTCTATCTAGCAATCGTTGCTAGTATTATTGGCGCATTTATTATTGAGATATTACGTGGTTATTACCAAAACTATAAAGAAATCAGTATGCCAATTGTTATGAGCTTAGGAACAGCGTTAAGTGTATTATTTATTTCTTTAAGTGGTGGGTTTAACACCAGTATTTATAACTTCTTATTCGGAAGCATTTTAACCGTTGGGAATCGTTACTTAGCTGTCATTATCGTAACCGCAGTACTAGTTATAGTATTGGTTCTCGTTTATTATAAACAAATTGTTATCGTTAGTTTTGATGAACAGTATGCACGATTATTAGGTATCAAAATTGGCGTCTTCCAGTTTGTCTCAACCTTTGTTTTAGCATTGGTCGTCTCTTTATCAATCGCAACTGTTGGTGTCCTACTCGTGTCATCACTGATGATTATTCCAGTTGCCGCAGCAATGAAGATTGGTAAAAGTTTTAAAAATACAATTGTCATTGCAATTATCTTTAGTGAACTATCCATTATCGGTGGGCTATGGTTATCCTATGAACTAAACGTTGCTAGTGGTGCAACCATCGTATTAATCAATATCTTCATTTTATTTACTGTTGGTTTCTTAAAACGCTTTTACGTTAATAAACGTCTTAAGAAAAGACAATTAGAAACAATGGAACAGCAATCAGAAATTTAAATAGATATATATAGCGAAAAGAACTGAGATGGAAAGTCTCAGTTCTTTTCAATTGTATCTATTTAGGCAAACGATACGGTAGTAACTTCGTCCCAATATGCAGAAAACAAAAGCACATGCAAGCATGCGCCTGTCCCCCTTACGTGTATCTTCCCTAAATCCACACATATT
>JAIPGE010000066.1 GCA_021736285.1 Candidatus Izemoplasma sp. | reverse complement strand
ACTGAGAATGATTCCATCTGATATGATTAGTGAGGCTTTTTTTGCGCTAAATGAAGATGAACGCACAGTTGATATAACGAAAACAACGGTAACATTTAGTGATAGTACTGATGGGTTTTCACAAACCTTTGCAACATCAACACAAACATTTGACATCGTTGGTCTCATCAATTTTGATGGCGATATTAATCCCTTTTTAGATCTCAGAGAAGATCTATATATTCCTAATAGTGCATCTCAACAGTTTAGTTTTATCGTTAGTAAAGAAGCTGAAGATTATGTTAATTTTGATGTGATTGATAATGTCAGTTCAAAAGCGTTTTTAAAAAGTATTCAATATGCTGAAATAAACAATGCGAACTATGAAACACATGATGTAGCAGCGTTAGAAAAAACCTTCGATGAGTCATATAAAGAGAACCTTTATACAGTGTTTGCAGATCAATTTGCGATATGGGTTGACACACTAAATACAGCAACAGGACGTGTAAGTGATTACGTAGAATCTGATTTAGCAGGACAAAATCCAGATGGCGCTTTTTTAGATGATATTATTGATAACACTATGTTTGAAGGACTCACATATCGTGATTTATTACGATACTATATTGCAGATCATATGGCAGTTATTAGTGACCAAAATGAATTTGATTATCTTTGCCCCTCATGCGATTTTAACAACCGGGATATCGCTTCATTATACAGTCATGCTATGGATGCCTATCCGCGAATTAAACAGAGCAGTGAGTATGTTGATATGCTAGAAAATTATGGCGATACAAGACGGTTAACTTATCAAGAGAGTACCAATTACATTATCTATATGACATATGGACATCTCTTTAATAATCACTTTTATGAAACCGCTCAAGACAATACATACCGACTTGAATTGGTAAGTGCCTTTGCCGATGAAAAAGGAAGTATTACATCATTGGTATATGTTGTATTACCTCGCGTGTTAATTGAGAACTTACCCTTTTTGGATCGATTTGTATCAATGATTGAACGTGTTGAAGACAATCAATCATTTCAAGCGTTTATGCAACAAACCAATCTTGACTTATTAATTAGTAGCATCAGTACGAATGCAATTAGAAGTTTGGTAATGATTATTCTATATATTGTCATTTATGTTGCTTTAATATTGTCAGTTATATTTTTAAGTGTTGTACTCATTAATCTATATGGGAATATCTATGAGACAGCGACGCGAAAACGGATAAGAGAATTAGCCAGTTTACGCGTTTTAGGAACAAGTTATGATGACATTCATGATATGGTGAAGATTGAAAATAAGCGTGTCGCTATTTTTAGTTATTTATTATTTGCTGGTACATTGTATATTTTGAGTCGTTTAAATCTGTTCACAGATGCGCCAATTAGTCATTTTTATATGCCACTTTTCGGCTTATTCTTTGACTTTAATTTATATGATGTTTTTATGCTCAATCCAGTTGTAATCATATTTGTTTCGCTATTGTTTTACTTCTTTATCTATCGGTTTATTATCCGCAGAGTATCAACGAAAAAAATCAAGAATATTGATACCATAAAAGCAATAAGGGATGGTGAGAATGCATGATTGATATTCGTGAATTAGAAAAGATATATCACACTAAAGAGCGTGATTATATCGCATTGCAAGATGTCACATTGACATTCGAACCAGGTGAATTTATTGCTGTTCTTGGAGAAAGTGGTAGTGGAAAAACAACCTTTTTAAATATGATTAGTGGTGTTGATACTAAAACGTCTGGAAAAATCTTTTTCAATGAACAAGATACCAATAAATGGAGAGATAAAAAATGGCGTGAAATACGCAATACAGAAATTGGTTTTATTTTTCAACGATTTAACTTGATTGAACATTTAACTGTTATAGAAAATGTGACATTGCCACTTATCTTAACAGGGAGTGACAATAAAATTGCTAAAGAGCTTGCTTTAAGACTATTAAAAGAAGTTGGATTAGAAGACATCGAAGATAAACTTGCTAGTGAATTATCAGGAGGGCAACGGCAACGTGTTGCGATTGCCCGGACTATTATTATTAATCCGACTGTTATTTTAGCTGATGAACCAACAGGAGCACTCGATAGTACCACAGCTAAGGAAATCTTAACATTACTCCAACATTTTGCGCCAGGGCGAATCATCATTATGGTGACCCATGATGAAGATTTGGCTTACGATAACGCAACCCGTGTCGTTAGATTACATGATGGCAAAGTAATTAGTGATGAAATTATCAAAGAGAAAAATGATGAAAAACGCTCAACAACGGATAAGTTACTTTCATATGACACTAAAATAACAAGACGGAAACGCCGTCATCTAGAAAAACAATTTCCTGATTTAGAAGGGAAACTTAAACTTGGTGAAACAACGAAAGTACCGTTAGCCCGTAAATATATAGCCAATAATCCAGTCTTTACGCGAATGATTGCAAGAGAAAATTACCGACAGAAAAAAAATATCAATCGGCGCATTTTATGGAGTTTTGTTATTGGTATTAGTTTGTTGTTGGTTGTTAATATTGTGATGAAAAATATCACTGCGTATAATTTCCATTTATTTGATATTAATAACAATTATGAGCAGTATTTAGTGACAGACTATACATTTGAACCAAGTGAAACAACTGAAACAGAAAGAATTAATTCACTTATTTCATCACTTGGTGATGAAGAAAATGTGAAAGATGTGTATTTGTATTATGAACATTATGTTCAAGAGTTATATTTATCGAATAATACTCAGTTTTATGCCTCTGATTCAGGAGAAGGAACATACAACACAGGTGTGTATAGTCCCAAACTTGTTACGTTAGGGCCATCTGACGTGACTGCCGATGACTTTTATCTTAGTGATCAAATATATGTTGGAAGTTTTCCGTCAGCTAGTAGTGATACACATGAAGTATTAATCAGCAGTGAATATTTAATGTCACAGTTTTTAGGAATTAGTCTTAATCGCAACATTAATGATGCAAGTGATATCAATAATGTTCAATTAACATCTTTCATTGGTAAAACGTTATATGTTTGTGGTGAAACCGTTAAGATTGGAGATACCGATCCCAATTTATCAATTGTAGATGAGTCATGCTTCCCATACAAAATTGCAGGTATTTTAAACAGTTATTATAAAGGGATTAATTATGTCGGCAATATTTATATGTACAACGAAGCATTTGAAGCATATGTAACCTATTTAAAAGAGGATAAAGAATTTACAAGAGCCGATGAATATTATGATAAATACATTGCGATTATTCCAAGTAACGTGAATCAACCATTACCAATAAGTGAATGGAATACAGAATATGACATTACAATTGAAAACGCAGAGTTAAGACAATTTGAAGAAACCAAAGATCTAGAACTTATGCTTGAATACATGTATTATGCAATATTTGCAAGTTTATTCGTTATTAGTGGGACAGTAGCGGTAAATATCGTTATCTCAAGTATTCATGAACGGATTCGTGAGATTGGTATTTATTCGAGCATTGGTGTGAGTAAAAAAAGTATCCGTAATATGTTTGTTTTTGAAACAGTTGAAACTGCACTACGAATTTTTATCATTACCGGATTGCTCTATGTGATGATTGCTTACGGATTTAAATATGCATACCGTTTTATCGTTGTTGATTTAACAACATTAGAGCCTATCTTTGGTTTAAATCCGGTCTTTACTTACGAAACTAGTTTTAGCATTAGTGTAATTGTTGGGTCGGTGGCATTCTTATTTGTGAGTGTCCTTGTTCCATCCTTTAAAGCAGCCAATATGCGTGCCATAGACGCATTGAGAAGTGGGTGATTACTCGTGAGCCGAGGCGATATTATACTCCGTTTGGTTGATGTTAAACGGATCTACAAAACAAAAGCAGAACGAGAGATTGTTGCGTTAAATGGCGTAACAACTACTTTTAAACGTGGTGAATTTGTAGGTGTCGTCGGGAAAAGCGGAAGCGGAAAAAGCACATTAATCAATATCTTAGGCGGATTAGATACACCAGATGAAGGAGATTATTTCTTAGAGGGGAATAACATTACTAAAATCAATGAAGGCCAATGGGATGCAATTCGTAATGAAAAAATTGGCTTTATTTTTCAAGAATATCATTTAGTTGAATACTTAAGTGTCTATAAAAATGTTGAAATTGCTTTAAAATATCAAGTTGGAAATAGCCGTAAAGAAAAAGATGCAAAAATTAAAGATATTATAAAAAAAGTTGGATTGATTGATCATATTAATAAATTACCAAGTCAACTTTCTGGTGGACAACGGCAACGTGTTGCGATTGCCCGAGCACTGGTTAAAGATCCTGCGATTATTTTAGCTGATGAACCAACTGGCGCATTGGATTATAACACAAGCCAAACCGTTATTGAATTGATTAAAGGATTAAGTAAAGAACGTTTGGTGATTGTTGTGACACATGATCGTGGTATTGCAAATGAACACGCGACACGGATTATTGAATTATCAGAAGGTAAGTTTACCAACGACTTAATTAAGGAAGATATTCCACAAACCTATCAAAACACTTATCGAAAAACTGAACCAACCAATCTATCTTTTGTTGATAAACTAGAACTTACACTCCGCAAGATAAAATCACGGTTTTTCAGAACGTTATTTACAGCGTTGTCACTTGCTCTAGCGTTTAGTTTTACAATTTTGTTTAATGGTATTGAACGTGGCGTGACAGATGCCTATGATGCGTATTATGAAGCACTAAACAAAGCCAATAGTTATGCCTTTAGTTTGGTATCAACTGAGCCCGTTATTGATGATGTTGATTATTTTGATGCACAAGCAGATTTAATCGAAACATATAATAGTTATTTTGATGACAAAGATAGCGAACTTGTTAGTGGGTATTCAACGGATGTCATTGTGTCACCAATCACAAGCGGTGTTGAACATGTCTTTAATGAAGCGGATTACCCTGATTTATTGAATGATTTTAAATTGAGATTATATCAAAATGAGAACGTTGGAAGTTATAGTTATGATGATTTATTTATCGGAGACAGTGTCTACCCAGATTCTAATGCTAACGAAATAATGGTAACTAGTAAATTGTATCGCGAGGTAATGGAATTATCTGACAATGTGGTTAATTTAAATGGTTATCTCAATACGACAATCAACTTACCGGTTTATGAATTTACAATTAAACAGGGTATTTTTGGTGTTTCAGACTACCTAGATATGTTAGCTGAAGATAGCAATCATGACATTGTTGTAGACAACCCAAGCGATGACACACTTGTGCCAATTCGGTATTTATCATTGAATTTACCACTGTATTGTTATGAGTATGATCAGTTAAACAGTTTTTACCAAAACCGTTGTGAGCAAAGCATTCGTGATCAAAAATATACCAAGTATTTTAACAGCGTTGGTGAGTTTATTAATTATGTTGATGATTTTAAAACACAGGTAAATAAGATTGATCCAGACTATTTTGATATGTTGTTACGGAGTAATGCGATATATTACTTAGTCGATGAACGCGATGCGTTTTTAACTCCTAGTGAGCCAAGGTATATTGAACGTGTCTATCGTAACGTGTACGAAGAAGCACAAACCGCATTACCCCAAGTTGAAATTCGTGACGCTGTTTTCAAGTCACAACAAGATACAATCGCAATGACTGTGACAGCCATCATAGATAATGAAAATGAAGCAATTATCTATATGGATCAAGCAACGTATCATAGCGCATTGTTTAAAAAAGAAGCGATGATGGACTTCGTATTAGGCTATTTTAGTGTTAACCTAGAAAGTGGTATTTTAGAAACAGGATTATTAGAAAATACCAATCAAGATGATCTACTTGAGACAATCGCAATTGAAAACTTTCATGATCTATTAAATGATTTTTCACAGTATAATGGCAACAACTATGAGACTGATTTTGAGATTATTCGTAAAGAACCAATTGAACAAGGAGAAGAATGTGCAATTTATACCGTTGACAATGTATTGAATCGAAACAGTTTAGAACTAACAAGTATGGTCAAAGATGTCTTTACAGTAACCGATTATTCAAATTGTAAAATCAATAGTGAGGCTTACCATTACTTGAATAGTATTCGCACATTGTTTGGGGTTTTCTTCAATGCCCTTTTAATCATTAGTATTGTCTTTTTCAATATGTTACTAAAAGTCATTTTAGGCGAACGGATTAAGGAAATTGGAATTTACCGTAGTGTTGGGGCCACCGCAAAAGATATTAAAGCATTGTTCTTTATTGAAATTATGGTAGAGGTTATTATGGCTATTATAATGAGTGTTGTGATGATCTATTATGCAAATGAATTGATTAATGCAGTCTTTTTAGATGTTATTAATCAAGGCAGTGGTGTCATCAGTTTTGCTGGTATTAAACTAAGTATTGGTGACCGACATATGTTAACAAATATATCTTTCTTTAATTTAATATTTTATAGTTTAATTGTCTTTGCCTTATTAGGGCTGTTAAGTTATCGCAATGTGACAAAACTTGCCAATACAAAACCAATTGATATCATTCGAGAGGTGAACGTATGAGTCTACTAAAAAGAATCAGTATGTATCTCAGCGTAGTTGTTTTAGGACTGCTTCTTTCAAGTTGTCGCGAAACCGTAGAAAATACTCACCTACCAGAATATTGTCGAACATATGCTGGTTTTGCCGAAGTCGCAAGTCCTGATTTATATCAATTGATTGAAAGTTCTACACCAAATAGAGAAACGCTAAATAGAGACAATTATACACAAATTATAAACATGACTGAATTGGTTTTTGAAGACACAAATCCAAACAGTAATGTTGATTTAGGTGGAATTCAATGTTTTCAAAATCTAACCTCATTTACTTTAATTGGCGAGGGCTTTAAAGATATAAGTGAGATAAGTGCTTTACAAAACATTCAATCTTTAGAACTTCGAAACACACAAGTGGTTAGTATTGATAGTTTTAAAAACTTAAGTAAAATTAGCGAATTAATTTTAAATGGAAATAAAGCATTACAAAGCGTTGAAGGCGTTGAAGAGATGACCAAGTTAACATCGCTAGATCTTAGTGACAATGGGATTGTTAATATTGAAGGGCTTGATAATTTAGTTAATTTAGAAACACTTATTTTAAGAAATAATGCGATTATTGAGTTGCCAACGATTACACAACTTAATAAACTAGAGCGGTTAGACGTTTCCAACAATAATGTATCGCAATTTGGCGAAAGTCTAAGTGGGTTATCTAATTTAACCATATTTAATGCCGAAAATAATAATATTTGTG
>JAIPGE010000065.1 GCA_021736285.1 Candidatus Izemoplasma sp. | reverse complement strand
TATAAACATATAGTTTTGTAATATCTTTTTTACATGGTAAACTAATTATAGAGGTGATGTTATGATTTTCAACCGGTATGGCTCAGCGTTTAAGGTGGCAATCATTTATATGATTTTTAGTGCTGCTTGGATTTTAATTACTGATTATATGTTACTTTTGTCTATAGATGACACAGTATCTTATCAAGCCTATTCAACAATCAAAGGACTGATTTTCATTATTACCTCATCGGCGATTATCTATTATTTAGTAAATAGAGAAGTCAATATCATCAAACAAGCGGAAATGAATATCACAAAGTTAGAACGTTTTGACCGCTTAACCAATTTGTATAACCGACATAGTTTTGATGAGAAATTGACACAGCTCGCTCAAGAACACAAATCCGTCTCAGTGATATTAAGTGATATTAACGGACTTAAATTGATTAATGAAATGTACTCTTCTCAAGAGGGCGATAAAACATTGATCTCTTTTTCGAAATTATTAAAACGCGTCTTACCAGATAATGCATTTATCGCACGAATTGGTGGCGATGAATACTGCTCTATTATCGAAAGCTGTACAAAAAATGATATGGTAATGTGGGTTGAAACAATCACCCATGATATCTCAGAAAAAATGCAATATGATATCCCATTAACTGTCGCAATTGGTTATGCGAAAACAAATGATAGCGCAGAAATTTTTAATACACTGTCCATTGCCGAAGACCGGATGATGAAAAATAAACTTGTTTTGACTGAAAGCGCCAGTAATTCTGTTGTTCAATCATTAAAGACAGCACTTTTTGAGCGCAGTGATGAAACAGAACAACATGCTAATCGAATGGCTGAAATGGCTATAAAATTTGGGCATAAACTTAATCTATCACACAATGACATCAATGATTTAAAACTACTTGCTTATTTACATGATATTGGTAAGATTGGTATTGAAGATAGCATATTAAAAAAACCAGCAAAATTAACAAAACTTGAGTATAATAGAATGAAACAACATCCTTCTATCGGCTTCAAAATTGCTAATAATGTTGAAGCATTAGAAAGTATCGCTTATTATATTTTAACCCATCATGAGTGGTGGGATGGGAATGGCTACCCTAAAGAATTATATAGGGAAGACATTCCACTCATTTCAAGAATATTGAGTATTGTTGATGCGTGGGATGCGATGACCAATGACCGCGTCTATCGTAAAGCGATGTCAATAGATGATGCCATTAAAGAATTAAAAGACAATAAAGGCACCCAATTCGAACCAAAGTTAGTTGTTGTGTTTTTGACCCTAATCTAAAAAGGTTCTTTGAACCTTTTTATTATACTTTTTAGTTATTATTAAAAAAAAAGTTAGATGCACTTATAGCCGAACAAAAGACAAATACAATTATTATTTTTAACTCCACTATATGTGGTTGCCAAAGGCACTCTTCAATTTTATGTGCTTAGTTTTTTCACACAACATCGTTAAGTCATTCTTATTATATGTTTCACTATTGAAAATTTCTTTTTGTGAAAACACTTACATTTTAAAACTTTTGTTTTTTTGGAGAATGCTGTTGTCAAGAATGTTTTATTTTGTTAGAATAAATTATCAAAACACGTATAATCGTTTTAATATGGAAAACAGTTTCTACCCTAGACCGTAAATTTAGGACTACGTGCAAAAGATCTATGACAATGTTATGGGTTTCTTTGTATGTACTAAATACGGAGAAACCCATTTTTAATTGGAGGAGATCATATGAATTTAAATGGAAAATTAACACAAGAAGGACTTACCTTTGATGATGTATTATGTATCCCAAATGCATCCGAAGTGACGCCTAATGAAGTATCATTACAAACGAAATTGACTAAAAATATCACCCTTAACATCCCGATTTTATCTGCGGCTATGGATACAGTCACAGAAGCTAAACTTGCGATTGCGATGGCAAGACAAGGGGGGATTGGTTTTATTCATAAGAATATGCCAATTAGTGATCAAGCGAAACAAGTAGATTATGTCAAACGCTCACAAAGTGGAATGATTTTACATCCGATTACATTAACCAAAGACAGCACTCTCTATGAAGCTGAAGAGATTATGTCAAAGTATAAAATCAGTGGGTTGCCTGTTATTGAACCAGATCGAACATTAATCGGAATCATTACCAATCGTGACTTACGGTACCGTAAACTTGATGATACAAAAGTATCAAAGATTATGACCAAAGAAAATTTAATCACTGCCCCAATTGGAACTGATCTAGAAAAAGCAAAAACGATTTTACTCGAAAATCGAATTGAAAAATTACCGATTGTTGACAATGATTTTAAACTAAGTGGTTTAATCACCATTAAAGATATTGACAATGTTGCCAATTATCCAAATGCATCAAAAGATGATAGTGGGCGATTACGTTGTGGTGCTGCTGTTGGTGTTCGTGATGATACATTAAAACGTGTTGAAGCACTTGTTCAATCCGGTGTTGATGTAATTACTGTTGATAGTGCCCATGGCCATTCTGAAGGCGTCATAAGTACTGTAAAAATGATTCGCAATACATTTCCATCTTTAGATATCGTGGCCGGTAATGTCGTCACTGCTGAAGGTGCCAAAGCACTTGTCGATGCTGGCGCAAACGCCATCAAAGTTGGTGTCGGACCAGGTTCCATCTGTACAACCCGTGTTGTCGCAGGTGTTGGTGTGCCACAAATTACGGCCATTAATAATGTGAGTCACTTCTTAAGTGATACTGATATTTGTGTGGTTGGTGATGGTGGGATTAAATACAGTGGCGATATTGTAAAAGCCATCGCAGCCGGAGCCAACACCGTTATGCTAGGGTCTCTTCTCGCAGGTACAAAGGAATCACCTGGTGAAGAAATCGTCTTTAATGGCCGTCGTTTTAAAACATATGTCGGCATGGGATCTCTCGCTGCCATGAAACGTGGATCAAGTGATCGCTACTTTCAAAAAGGTAGTGGTGAAGCTAAAAAACTTGTCCCAGAAGGCATTGAAGGTCGTGTGCCATATAAGGGTGAAGTTGCCGATACAATTTATCAACTCTGTGGTGGACTCCGTTCTGGTATGGGATACTGTGGTACAAAAGACATTGCCAGTTTAATGAAAGATACAAAGTTTGTTAAAATTACGAATGCTGGATTAACTGAATCTCATCCCCATGATGTAAACATCACCCATGAAGCACCAAATTATTCTAAATAATATTTGCGTATAATTGTTTAATAAGGAAACATGTCTCTACCCTAGACCGTAAATTTAGGACTACGCGAAGAAATATATCATTGAAACTCAATGAGATTTTTCTTTGTGAAAAATCTCATTTTGTCATTTTTAAGGAGGAAGTTATGAAAAAAATTAGTATCGTTATGGGATCAACATCAGACTGGCCAATTATGAAAGATGCCTGTTTAATATTAGAATCTCTCGGAATCGAATACGCCCGAGATGTTGTCAGTGCCCATCGGACCCCAGACCACTTATATGAGTTTGCCAAACAAGCCAAAGTAATGGGCCGACACATCATTATTGCTGGCGCAGGTGGAGCGGCACACCTACCCGGTATGATAGCTTCTTTAACACCACTACCAGTCATTGGTGTACCGATTAAAACTTCAAAGTTAAGTGGTATAGATTCAATGTTATCGATCGTCCAAATGCCACCTGGTATTCCGGTTGCTACGATGGCAATTAATGGTGCGAAAAATGCTGCATTAATGGCCGCTTCTATTTTGGCTTTAAATGATCAAGAGATTGCACAAAAATTAGATGATTATCGCCAAAAACAAACCAGTGATGTCCTAGACAATCGGAAATTAGTTATATGAAAATTGGCATTGTCGGGGGTGGACAACTAGGCATGATGATGACACAAGCAGCTCAAGAACTTGGTCATTATGTTATTTGCTTGGACCCTAATAAAACATGTTCAACGAGTTACTATGCTGATGAGATGGTAATTGGTGATTATAATAATACCCAATCTTTTAAAACACTTGCAGACAAATGTGATGTGATTACTTATGAATTTGAAAACGTTGATTTAAAGTTAATTGAAACCTATCAAACAATGATTCCGCAAAAAGCGAAAGCACTTCAAGTGAGCCGCCATCGCTTAATTGAAAAAACATTTGCACAAACATTAGAAATCCCAACACCTAGATTTAAGCAATACATCCATACTACGCCAATCAAATATCCTTGTGTGATTAAAACCGCGACTGGTGGATATGATGGCAAAGGTCAGTTTTACATCAAATCCAAAGATGAGTTAAATTCGCTAAATTTCACTTTCGATAGAGACTATATTGTTGAATCATTGATTGCTTTTGATTATGAAATCAGTTGTGTTCTTACCCGTGACAAAAAAGGTGTCATTGCAATCCAACCTATTCCAATCAACACCCATGACAATGGTATTTTAAGTCTATCAGATATCTCACAAAAACTACCCAATGTTGTACTTAAAAAAGCAACTGACTATGCCACAAGAATTATAACAAAATTAGACTATGTTGGAACACTCGGGGTTGAATTTTTTGTCAAAGACAATATTGTCTTATTCAATGAATTCGCACCTAGACCGCATAATTCCGGCCATTTTTCAATTGAAGGTACTTCCGTATCGCAATTCACAAATCATATTCTTGCGATAACTGGCAAAGACATTTTACCTGTTTCCTTAAAAGCACCCACAATAATGATTAATATTCTTGGGAAAGACATCGCTTTAAAAGAACTTGCTAAAGATATCTCTTTTGCCCATTTACACATGTATCATAAAACAGAAAATCGACCTAATCGTAAAATGGGCCATATTACCTTAAGTCATCCGAGTGACGCATTACTAAAACAAAAGTCACAACAACTAATTGAGGCAATTCAATGAAAATACGGCTAATGATTGAAAGAAAGTACGGATTTCAAACAGAAACACAAGCGATTATTAACGACATCTTTGAAAACTTGAATATCCAATTAACAAGTTTACGATATATCATGATATATGACTGTTTTGACTTTTCAAACCCATTATTAGATATCGCAAAAACACATGTCTTTGCCGAAGCGAATAAAGACAACCTATTACCCACACTTCCAAAAACAAAACATCAGATTGTAGTAGAGCCCTTACCTGGCCAATTTGATCAACGCGCTGACTCAGCGATGCAATGCGTTAAATTAATTGAACCTGCGTCTAATGTCACAATTACAAGTGCAGAAGGCTACTTCTTTGATGAATCACTAACAAACTTAGAATTAAATTCATTAAAAGCC
This sequence comes from Candidatus Izemoplasma sp., assembly GCA_021736285.1. Taxonomy (GTDB): domain Bacteria; phylum Bacillota_I; class Bacilli_A; order Izemoplasmatales; family Izemoplasmataceae; genus JAIPGF01. Next base: position 2,396 of record JAIPGE010000065.1, on the reverse strand, counting down.
TATTTCATCAATCCTGTTGATTCACGAGAGAAAGATTTAAATGTGTTACAATTACCGAAAATGAATACACCAAAGGATATCATTACCTATAAACACTTTAATAATTTCGATACAGAATCATTAAAGCAATTATATAACAACTTAAACTTAGCGATGAATTTTGAAGATTTTCAGTTTATTCAACGTTACTTTCAATCTGAAAAACGCAATCCAACAGATACAGAAATACAGGTTCTAGATACCTATTGGAGTGATCACTGTCGCCACACAACCTTTGAAACAGAGATTACTGATGTTGTCTTTGAAAAAAGTCCATTAACAATGGTTATTGAAAATAGTTTTAAGGATTATTTAAAAACAAAACACGCATTAAATGCAAAGTCGCTTATTAGTTTAATGGATATCGCAACGATTAATGCCAAATATGAACGGCAGCGTGGTAATCTTAATGATTTAGAACTGTCTGAAGAAGTCAATGCAGCAAGTATCGAAATTGATGTTACTGTGGATAATACAGTTGAAAAGTGGTACTTAATGTTTAAAAACGAGACCCATAATCACCCTACAGAAATAGAACCTTTTGGTGGTGCTTCGACATGTATTGGTGGTGCTATTAGAGATCCCTTAAGTGGTCGAAGTTATGTTTATGCAGCAATGCGTATTACCGGCGCTGGAGATATCACAATGCCAATTGAAGATACACTAAAAGGAAAACTTCCACAACGAGTCATTTCCAAAAAAGCCGCATTAGGATATGCTTCTTATGGCAATCAAATTGGGTTACCCACGACCTTTGTTAAAGAATTATTTCATAACGGGTACGTAGCGAAACGCATGGAAATTGGGGCTGTCTTAGGTGCCGTCAAGCAAACACATCTAAAACGAAAATCACCACAACCTGGTGATGTGGTTTTAGTCCTTGGTGGTCCAACAGGACGGGATGGTATTGGTGGCGCAACTGGTTCTTCAAAAGTGCATAATCAATCATCGATTACCGAAGCATCCTCTGAAGTCCAAAAGGGAAATGCACCTGAAGAACGTAAACTACAACGCCTCTTCCGTCATAAAAAGCTGAGCCAAAAAATAAAGAAAGCGAATGATTTTGGAGCGGGTGGTGTCAGTGTCGCAATTGGTGAGTTAGCCCCTGGAATCAAAATCAATCTCAATAAACTGCCCACAAAGTATTTCGGTATGAATGGTACAGAACTTGCCATCAGTGAATCACAAGAACGGATGGCTGTTGTGATAGATAAGAAAGATGTCCGTTCTTTCCGCTATTATTGTAAAAAAGAAAACATAGCTGTTGCTTATGTTGCTGATGTAACTGAAACACCAGAATTAACAATGGTTTATAACAATAAAATAATATGTCAGTTAAAACGATCGTTTTTAGATTCATCCGGAATTAGACAACAACAAGATGTTACCATTACACCTTATAACATGACTCAATCATTACAGCCACCATTTCCAGGTGAAGAATTAAAAGCCAAATTATTTTCTATGTTACAACATAAGAATGTAGCGTCAATACAAGGATTAAGTGAACTCTTTGATGCATCTATCGGACGCACAACAGTGCTTGCGCCGTATGGTGGTAAAACAATGAAAACCAAAACACAAGCAAGCGTTCATAAGATTCCAGTTGAACATGGGAACACATCAACCGTATCAATTATGGCGTATGGCTTTGACCCTGATCTTGCAATGATACATCCATATTTATCAAGCACATATGCCGTTTTAGAATCTTTAGCAAAAGTTGTTGCGACCGGTGGGGATTATCAACGTGTCCGTTTTACGTTCCAAGAATACTTTGAACGATTAAACAATGATCCCGTTAAATGGGGCAAACCATTAAGTGCTTTGCTTGGTGCCTATGAAACATTAAAACAGTTTGGTTTAGCGGCTGTTGGCGGTAAAGATTCAATGAGTGGCACCTATCATGATTTAGATGTTCCCCCAACCCTGGTTAGTTTTGCGGTGACAACTGAAGATATCAAAAACATCATTTCTCCAGAATTTAAAGCACCAAATAGTCACTTATATCTTTTTGATTTTCCAAAAGATAGTAACCAGCTACCTGATTTTAGTGTCATTAAACAGAACTTCAATACTCTCCGAAAAGCACAACAACAATCACATATTTTAAGTGCGCGTGCAATTACGTTTGGCGGGATTGCTGAAAGTCTCATCAAACAATCATTTGGCAATCAAATTGGCGTAAATGTTTCCACTGTTCTACCGTTATTTGACAAACGCTATGGCGCTATTTTAGTTGAAAGTAACATACCATTAGCAAGTACACATTGTCATTATTTAGGACGCACAACAAACGATGCTTCATTGCGCATTAATGGTGTTACGTTACCGATTGGTACCGCACTAACATTAAA
>JAIPGE010000064.1 GCA_021736285.1 Candidatus Izemoplasma sp. | reverse complement strand
GCAACTTGGAAGACATCAAAAAGGATATTGCCAGACGTGATTATTTAGATACCACCCGGCAAGTCAATCCTTTAAAACCTGCGGATGACGCAGAGATTATTGATACATCAAATTTAACGCTAGATGAAGTTATTACTTTAATTATAGAAAATATTGGAGAGGTCGAAGAATATGGAATTTAAGATGACGATACCACGAAGAGGTAAAATCGTTAAAGGAACAGTCTTTTTAGTTAAAGACAATGAGTGCTATGTAGACATCAAAGCACCAAAGGACGGAATTATTTACAAGGATCATCTCGCTTTAGAAGAGATTGAATCATGTAAAGATGTCGTAAATGAAGGAGATGAACTCGAATTCAAAATATCAAATGTAGATGATGAAAGTTCACAGATTTTGTTATCACGGATAGCAGTATTAAAACGTGAAAAACGCAAAGAGTTTGATGACTTTGCAGAAAAAGATGAAATCTTTGAAGCAAAAGTTGTAAAAACAAACAATCATGGACTTATCTTAAGATATAAAGGTGTCGAGTTGTTTATGCCTGCATCACATATTGACGTGAAACGTGTCAAAATTGATGATTTCAGAAATAAAACACTTGAATGTAAAGTCATAGAACACAACAATCGTCGCAGTGTTGTCTCACGTAAAGCCGTTTTAAGAGAACGGTTGAAACAAGAGAAAAAAGAAGAATATGACAACATTTCAGTTGGCGATGTCTTTACCGGCAAAGTTGTAAACGTACTAGATTTTGGTGCGTTTGTATCAATCGGTAAAAACGATGGGTTATTACACCGTAGTCAAATTTCACATTACCGTGTGAACAATGCCAAAGAAGTCATCAATGTTGGCGATGAAGTAGAAGTTGAGGTCATTTCAAAAGACAAAGGTAAAATTGGATTAAGTGCCAAAAAATTACTAAAAACACCTTGGGAAGCATTCACCGAAAAAGTGAAAGTCGGGAACGAAGTCGAAGGTAAAATAGTGAAAAAAATGGCAAATGCAATGTTGCTTGAAGTTGAAAAAGAAGTGGTTGGAATCATGAATCAAAAAGATTATTCATGGGATCCAAAAGACAATTTAGCTGGTCGTGTTGAAGAAGGCGATACCCTAACAGTTAAAGTCTTAAGCATCGATGAGAAAAAACGTCGGATGAGCTTATCTAAAAAACATTTAGAGTATAACCCTTGGGCAGATGTCAGCGTCAAAATTGGTGAAGAAATCAGTGGGACTGTAAAAGAACTACAAACCAATGGTGCAATTGTTGAAGTACAAGGTGTTCAAGCATTCTTACCAATTGGTGAAATCAGCAACGAACACGTGGATGAAATTGCCAACCACATTAAAGTTGAAGATGTGATTAACGCACTTGTCTTAGAACTAGACAAACGGAAATGGCATATGAAACTGAGCATCAAAGCATTGAAAAACAAAAAAGAACGCGAAACATTCAAACAGTACAAAAAAGAAGAAAAAACAATGAACGCACCAACTCTTGGTGAAATGTTCAAAGAAAAATTTGACGATTTAAAAAATAACTAACCAGATTACTAGGCGGTGGTTACCATGCTACCAACTGTTGCTATCGTCGGGCGTCCGAACGTGGGGAAATCTTCACTGTTTAACCGTATTGTTGGTGATCGTGTATCGATCACAGATGATATACCGGGCATTACCCGTGACAGGATTTATGCAAAAGCCGAATGGCTAACAAAAGAATTTCATATTATAGATACGGGAGGCATCGATTTTAACGATGCCCCTTTTATCCATGAAATTAAATCACAGGCAGAAATCGCAATTGACGAAGCTGATGTGATTATTTTCTTATGCGATATAAGAACCGGTGTTACCGATGACGATATGTTTATCGCAAAAATGTTATATAAAGCCGACAAGCCCGTTGTTCTTGCGTTAAACAAAGCCGACAACAAAGAAATGATTGCAACCCAATATGAATTTTATTCACTTGGAGTTGGCGATCCTTTCCCAATATCAACATTACATGGGATAGGCATGGGTGATTTACTCGATGAAATGATTCGGCTCGCACCGGACATTGAAGAAGTGCCTTATGAAGAAGACCGGATTAAATTGGCAGTGATTGGTCGCCCTAATGTTGGAAAATCTTCATTAACCAATGCCTTGTTAGGTAAAAACCGTGTCATTGTGTCACCGCTTAAGGGGACAACACGTGACAGTATTGATAGTTTATTTACCTATCATGAACAAGATTATGTAGTGATTGATACCGCAGGGTTACGCAAACGGGGAAAAGTGTATGAGAATGCTGAAAAGTATTCTGTCTTACGCGCAATGAGTGCGATTGAAAGAAGTGATATTTGTCTATTACTGATTGATGCCGAAACCGGCATCAGAGAACAAGACAAAAAAATTGCTGGTTACGCCCTTGATGCCAATAAAGGCATTATTATTGTTGTGAATAAATGGGATGCTGTTGAAAAAAATACCCAAACAATGAACCGTTGGATTGACGAAATCAGAGCCCATTTTCAATTCATTACCTTCGCACCAATTGTCTTTGTCAGTGCGTTAAAAAATCAACGCCTACATACGCTATTTCCAGAAATCAATACCGTCTTTTATAACTTTAGCCGGCGTGTTCAAACGAGTGTCTTAAACGATGTATTATTGGATGCCTTTTATGTCACACCACCCAAACTTCATAATGGAGAAAAACTTAAACTCTTTTATGCGACACAAGTCAACACCAAACCACCGGCATTTGTCTTCTTTGTCAATGATGAACAGGCATTACACTTTAGTTATAGACGATACTTAATCAATCGATTACGGGATGCCTTTGAATTCACAGGGACCCCTGTAAAAATTATATTAAGAAAGCGTGATTAGATGAAAGTAACTGTTATTGGTGGGGGATCATGGGGTCTTGCATTATCAACTGTCTTACACGAAAACACGCACGATGTTTTGGTCTATGATACTAATCAAGCAATTGTAGATAAGATTAATCGGCTACATATCTGTTATCAACTCAATGCCGATATTCCAAAACAAATACACGCAACCAATGATATCTTAGAAGCTGTTAATTATAGTGATGTATTACTATTTGTTGTGCCAACAAAAGTCGTTAGAAGTGCATTACAAGGGGTAAACACACATCTTAATACACCTAAATTATTTATTAACGCCGCCAAAGGGATTGAACCAGAAACCTTTATGCGGATGAGTGAAGTGTTTTACGATGAATTAAACGCTGACTATATAAAAGGGTTTGTGGCGCTTAGTGGTCCAAGTCATGCCGAAGAGGTTATCCAAAAAATGACAACCTTAATTACAGCGGCAAGCCGCGTTGAAGCTGATGCGCTATATGTGCAACATCTCTTTCATAATCAAGATTTTTTCAGGGTCTATTCATCAACTGATTTAAAAGGTGTGGAATTAGGTGGCGCATTAAAAAATATTTTTGCGTTAGCGAGCGGACTTATTGCTGGAAAAGGACTTGGCGATAATGCCCGAGCAGCACTTATTACCCGGGGATTAGTTGAAATGCGTAAAATTTATGAGGCATACGGTGCAAATATTGAATCCCTATTGGGATTAACCGGAATAGGTGATTTAGTGGTGACATGTACAAGTCAACATTCAAGAAACTATCAAGCTGGATACAAAATTGGACATGGCAAAGACTTAGAAGCCACCTTGGATAGCATGACGATGGTTGTTGAAGGGATTAGAACATGTGAAGCAGCCTTTAATTACGGGAAACAACACAAATTGGATTTACCGATAATAAACGCTATTTATACGGTTATTTTTGATAAAGTTGATCCTGAAATTGCATATCAAACACTATTTGAAAGACGTCGTAAAAAAGAGTTGTAAAACTCTTTTTTTAATTATAGGGCTTTATAAAATAGCAAAGCCAAGAACGATAATTTTATAAGATTTTTAATAAAAATTCATCAAATAGAAAAATATCTTGCAATGAAGCCGAGAAATTGCTATAATAAACTTAGTTAAATAAAATAGGAGGTAAGATAATGAACAAAACAGAATTAATCGCAAAGGTCGCAGAAGTTTCTGGTTTAACAAAAAAAGATTCTGAATTAGCGTTAAACACTACATTGGACGCTATCAAAGATTCATTAGTGTCAGGGGAAAAAGTAGTTTTAACAGGATTTGGAACATTTGAAGTTAGACACCGCAAAGCGCGTGTAGGACACAATCCTAGAACAAACGAAAAAATTCAAATTCCTGCACAAAAATCACCTGCTTTCAAAGCTGGTAAGGTGTTAAAAGAAGCTGTAAGATAATGACATATTAAAAAATACCACATTCATTGTGGTATTTTTTTTGATTATATGCTATTTTTGATATGAAGGGATTTTGAGGAGGAGACCGATGATTGACTTTAGTAATTACACATCGATTGGACAAAAGAATAGTGAATCAATTTATATCGCTGCGCTCAATAATGATTGTGCGTATATTGTTGATTACGTAAAAAAAGGCCAAGATGTCCATATCACCGATCAGCGTGGCCAATCGTTATTACATTTGGCTGTTAGAAACAAAAGTTTAGATGCGATTGCGTTATTATTAGACTTAAATATCGATGTCAATGCAAAAGATAAATATGGTGATACGGCACTACATATCGCAACCCACATGGGAAGTTTAAATATCATTGAATTATTATTAAAACGTGATGTCGATTTAAATGTGATGAACCGGTCTAAAGAACGCCCACTTCATAAAGCGTGTTTAAAAGGGAATGCCGCCATTGTGAAGTTGCTTTTAGACAAAGGTGCTGACATTCATGTCTTTGATGAACGCCAAGTCTCTGTGATACAAAAAGCAGTCAAAAGCAAAGCATTAAAACTGGTAACCTATTTAGTTAAAGCTGGTGCCTTAATCAACACAACAGACCGTGATGGTAATACAACAATGCACTATGCAGCAAAGTTTGGCATAATTGAAATCACAAAATATCTATTAGATCAAGGTGTCAATCCGTACGCCAAGACAACCTATTTTTTAACGCCTTTACATCTCGCTGTTGAACATCCTGATCATGAAATGGTTCATCTTTTTACAGACAGTGGTTGTACCTCTTATGACAAATCGAAATTTAATGAATCACCTTACGATATTGCTCAAAAAAAAGGCAATTATGAAGCCATTGAAGTGTTTAACCAACTAAAAAATGATCATCTATATCAGAACAAACTAAAGGCATGTCCCCTTTGTTTGGCGATTATAAAAAACAATTTTGATAAAGCGTATAGTTTAATTAAGCGCAGTGATGTGAATCAACGGGATCAATTTGACAATACACCGTTATTTTATGCGATCATGAATCATGACGTGATGCTTGTTGAACAGTTGTTACAATTTGGTGCTGATGTGACCACGATCGATTACACAAAACAAGATGCAATTTATTACGCAGCTTTGGTTAAACATAATGCAATTTTTAAATTGGTCTTAGATCACACTAAGGATGTTGAACAACATTACTTAGGCTATACCGTCAATTCTTTTTTATCCCTAACCAAAAACTATGATTTACTAGATACATTAAAAAAGAGTGATAAAATCACTCTTTAAAGACCGACAAACATGGTAATTGTTACCATTAAGTTAAAGCCCATGTGAACAATAATTGGAATAATAATTTTTCGATCTGAATAGAAATATAAACCGCCGAGAACAACACCTAATAATGCGTAAGAAATGATTTGTAAAAAGTCATCAGAAGCAACATGAATAAATCCAAAAATAACGCCTGTGAAGATAATGAGGACAATTGGATTGTGTAGGTTAAACCGTTCTAACAATTCAAAACTCGCTTTTCGAAAGACCAATTCTTCAACAGGTGGTGCAAGGATGACCGCAAAAATGACTAACGCAATTTGATCAAAGCGTGTCCCTTCGGTTAATAACATTTGGAGTTGTGCTTGGTTAATCGATTCTTCAGTGACATCTAAACCATACATAATTAATCCAGCAATTGTTGACGCACCAATCATTGCGCCAAATCCAATCACAATAAATAAGAATACCTGTGTTTTATTTTCGATAAACTTAACCCATTCATTTTTCCAATATGAAAAAAATAAGCCAACAAACAACAACAACATTCCGCCATAATAAAAGAGATTACTGACTGAATTTAATCGAATGAGATAGGTCGTGTCATTGATATCCCAGTTTTGAATAAAGATAAAATAAGCTTGGAACCCAATCAGTAACACAAGCATGCCAACATAAATACCAATAATTTTATAATCTTTAATTGTAACCATAAACAGTCTCCTTCGATATTTTCTTTTTCTATTATACCATAAGTAACATAAAATTGTTATGAAATATATAGGATATTTCATGGTTTCATTTGACTTAAATAAAATAAGTTGGTATTATATAAAAAGTCAAGGAAAGCGAATAATAAAGGGTGATATAATGGCTAAAAAATCTTTTGCTGTAATTGGGTTAGGACGTTTTGGAGAAAGTGTTGTTCGAGAATTAATAGAACAAGATGCCGATGTCTTGGTTATCGACAAAGATCCTGATCGAATCGCAAAATTAAGTAAAATTGCCACACACGCTGTCACGTTAGATTCAACACAAGAATTATCGTTAAAAGAAGTTGGTATTAATAGTGTCGATCATGTCGTGGTGTCAATTGGTAAGGATTTACAAAGCAGTATTATGACAACGTTGGTTTTAAAAGAACTGGGTGTTAAACGTGTGACGGTTAAAGCGCAGAATGATGACCACGCAAAAGTCGTTGAGAAACTTGGTGCCGACGAAATCATACAACCAGAAAAACAATCAGGAAAACGACTTGCAAGTCGAATTGTTTCCGACAATATCCTTGATTTTATTGACTTAAATGACAGTCATAGTTTCATTGTTGTCAATGCGACAGAAAAAATTGTAGGTTCAACAATTATCAATCTTGATTTACGGAATAAATACAACATTAATATTGTTGCAATTCGACGGGAAGGCGATATTATTATTCCTTCCGCAGAAACAACGCTTGTGTCCTTAGATTCATTACTATTAATCGGTGCAAATCAAGAATTAAATAAATTTAATACATGGTTAAAAAAATAAGCATTTTGCTTATTTTTTTGATATTAACAATGAGGTGACTAACTAATGAAAGAAATTGTAATCGCAACAAAAAATCCCCACAAAGTAACAGAGATGACCAACCTTTTAGAATCCCTAGAATATGATGTAAAAACATTATATGATTATCCTGAAATTGGGCCAATCGAAGAAACTGGGGATACATTTAAAGAGAATGCTTTAATTAAGGCAAAAACCTTATCAGAGTACACAAAAACAATGTGTATCGCTGATGATAGTGGTATCGAAGTTGATGCACTTGATGGTGAACCTGGTGTTTATAGTGCCCGTTTTGCAGGAGAAAAAGCGACATATGATGACAATAATCGACTGTTACTCAAGAAAATGAAACACAAAACAAATCGTAAAGCACGCTTTGTTACTGTAATCTGTTTATATTATCCTGACCAAGAACCAGTCTTTTTTGAATCGACCTTAAATGGTGAGATTGCTAAAGATTTTAAAGGGTTAAATGGGTTTGGATATGATCCTTTATTTATTGTTAAAGGGACAAATAGACATCTTGCTGAATACGCTTTACAAGAAAAAAATGAAATTAGTCATCGCGCCAAGGCACTAAAAAAATTAATTGATTATTTAAAAGCTAAGTAATCTTTGTTATAATACTTATAGAACTGTAAATAAGGAGGTTAGTATGGCATCTATAAAAGGAACCAAAACAGAACAAAATTTATTAAAAGCATTTGCCGGTGAATCGCAAGCAAGAAATCGTTATACGATGTTTGC
>JAIPGE010000063.1 GCA_021736285.1 Candidatus Izemoplasma sp. | reverse complement strand
TTGTAATACAAGAAAGACTTCTTTTTTTGATAAGAACGGAAATAGCCCTTGATAAACATCTTCTAATTGATAGCGATGTAAATTATATTGGTGTTTAGTATAATGCTGTCCAACCTGTAATAAAAAGTCATAAGGGGAAACTTTATCACACAGGATTTGACGCATGTTTTTTCCAAAATAACCTTTGTTATGGTATAACTCTAACATATGTTCAACAAGATGAATTTCTGCAATATCAGTGGTACTTAAAACATCTGTTTCAATAATCTCGTAGGGTGCTTTTTCCATATAAACCATCCCAAATTGTGGTGCTTGGGTTCTTAATAGAGTTCCTCTTAATAATTTTAGAAACCCTAATTGCAGTTCTTTTGCACCCAACTTAAATACCTGATCAAATGTGTATTTAAATGATTGTTTGTCTTCGTTAGGTAACCCTGCGATCAAATCAAGATGCAGATCAATAATATCATAATTAATGATCATTTGAATATTATCAAACAAAACCGTGTTGTTTTGCGTACGTTGCACCAGTAGATTCGTTTGTTTATTGAGCGATTGGATACCTATTTCAAACCGAAACAAACCTTTTCTTGCATGGTTGTGAATGAAATCAATAAGTGATTGATCTAGGACATCACCAGTAATTTCAAATTGAAAGACAGTTTGGTTGTTGTCATGAAGAATAATGTGGTTGATAATCTCAAGTGTTTTTTTATTGGCATTGAATGTTCGATCTAGAAATTTAATCGTTTTAGCTCTGTGTGTCATATAATAACTAATGGCCCTTTTTACAGTATTAACATCAAAGAAACGGACGGTTTTTTCAAGGGAAGATAAGCAATAACTGCAATGATATGGACAGCCTCTTGAACTTTCAATATACGCAATACGATTTGGGATGTGTACAATATCATCGGCATTAAAATAAGGCGGCGTAAGTGCAGTTAAGTCTTTAATTTCTTGAATGGGATGATGGATAAATTCACTACCCTTTTGATAGGATAAGTTGGCCACAGTATTTAATGATTGATTATTCTTTAAGGCAACAAGCAGTTGATTAAACGCCATCTCTCCTTCACCTTTAATAATGTAGGTTACGTTGGGGATTGATAAAAAGGTTTCGGGGTCATAACTCACTTCTGGCCCACCAAGTACAATCGGTATATCAAGAGACAACTTATTTAAAATCACTTGAATTTTTTCGACATTCCAAATGTAGACACTAAACCCAATCACATCATAGTTGTTTTGTTCAATGTCATCTATAATTGTTTGAATATCATCTTTAATAGTATATTCTAAAATGTCACAGTGAAAATCACTGTTTGCTTTTAATGAGCGAACAGCGTTATTCGTGTGAATAAATTTTGCATTAATACTTACCAACAATGCATTCATATGAATCACCAAAATAATTGTACCATATTATTAAGAAAACACCATATATGTGTTACAATTATGGTAGAAAAAGGTGATACGATGGACAAATTTCAACTAAAAGCCAACTATCAACCGATGGGTGACCAAATTAAAGCCATCGATTATTTAACGAAGAATATTAAGGAAAATATTAAAGAACAAATTTTATTAGGCGCAACAGCAACAGGAAAAACATTTACAATTAGTAACGTTATTGAAAATGTTAATAAGAAAACGTTAGTGTTAGCGCATAATAAAACATTAGCGGGACAACTTTATAGTGAATTAAAGCAATATTTTCCGGACAATCGGGTTGAATATTTTATTTCTTATTATGATTATTACCAACCAGAAGCTTACGTCCCATCACGCGATTTGTTTATTGAAAAAGATGCACAAACCAATGATGAAATTGATGAAATGCGACATAGCGCAACCGCTTCTTTGTTAGAACGTGATGATGTTATTGTTGTGGCAAGTGTTTCATGTATCTATGGGATAGGGGATCCTGAGGATTACAAAAACTCAATGTTGACCGTCCGTGTTGGACAAACTATTGATCGAGATGAGATTACATCTAAACTTGTAGACATGTTATTTACACGGAATGATTATGATTTTACAAGAGGGACATTTCGCGTTAAAGGAGATGTCATTGAAATCTTACCAACGTATTCCAAAACAAATGGTCTACGGATTGAAATGTTTGATGATGAGATTGAACGTTTACGTGAAATAGACATTTTAACAGGAGAGGTACTAAATGACTACAATGTACTATCAATCTTCCCAGCAACCCAATTTGTCACCAATAAAGACAAGTTAGAAGAAGGAATACAACGTATTGAGCAAGAATTGGAAGAACGTGTTCAATATTTTAAAGACAATGACCAATATTTAGAAGCAGAGCGTATTAGCCAACGAACCAAATATGATTTAGAAGTGTTAAAGGAAGTTGGAAGTTGTAGTGGTGTTGAGAACTATTCAAGACACTTGTCATTGCGTGAACAAGGTGAAACACCTTCAACTTTGATGGATTTCTTTGGGGATGATTACTTATTAATTGTTGATGAATCACATGTGACATTGCCTCAAGTTAGAGGAATGTACAAAGGCGATCGTTCCCGTAAAGAAACACTTGTTGATTATGGATTTCGTCTCCCTAGTGCACTTGATAATCGCCCCTTGAATTTTGAAGAGTTTAATGAAAAGATTCATCAAGTGATTTATTTAAGTGCTACACCAGGTGATTATGAACTAGAAAAGACACCACATCTTGTTGAACAAATCATTAGACCAACAGCACTCTTAGATCCTGTTGTTGAAGTGCGAAAAAAAGAAGGTCAAATAGATGATATTGTCAATGAAATTTTAGCTAAAAATGAGATTAATCAGCGGACGCTTATTACAACATTGACAATAAAAATGAGTGAAGACTTAACAAATTATTTGCGTGAAATTGGGTTTAAAGTAGCTTATCTACATAGTGAAATCAAGTCATTAGAACGCTTAGAAATTATCAGAGAATTGCGTCTAGGAACACACGATATATTGGTCGGAATTAATCTTCTTAGAGAAGGATTAGATATTCCAGAGGTTGGTCTTATCTGTATTTTGGATGCTGACAAACAAGGTTTTTTACGCAGTAAGCGAAGTTTAATTCAAACCATCGGTCGTGCCGCTCGTAATAAAGACGGTAAAGTTATTTTGTATGCCGATAAAATAACAGAAGCAATGCGTATCGCAATTGATGAAACATCACGTAGACGGACGATTCAAGCGACATACAATGTAGAACATGGAATTGAACCAGTATCAATTCAAAAAGCGATTCAAGAGAGTGTTCGTGTTAAACTTGAAGTCAGCGAAGAAACAAAAACAATTGATGAACTCTCAGTCGAAGAAAAACAACGCATTATTTCAGAATTAGAGAAGGATATGAACAATGCTGCCAAAGCATTAGACTTTGAAAAAGCTGCTGAGTTAAGAGATATCATTATTGAGATGAAGACCTCATTATAAGTGGTTATTAAAGCACATTTATGATATAATAAGATAATTTGGAGATGATAAAATGGAACTAACAATACAACTGATTATTTATGGAATCATTCTGGCTTCCTTTATATTTGATTGGTGGCTTAGTAAGATAAATTACGATCATCGTGATGCGCCTATTCCTGAAGAAGTATCCGATATTTATGATGAAAAGAAATATAAACGTTGGCAAGCTTATTCAATGGAAAATCATCGATTTTCAAAAATTAATAAATTAATTTCGCTACTTGTTTTCTTGTTATTACTTGTTTCAGGCGGATTTGTATTATTTAATGGTTGGGCTGAGGCGCTTGTTCCGAATAATATCCCCTTACAAGTCGTAGTTTTTATGGCACCTTATTTTTTGATTACACAACTAATCGGTATCCCATTATCTTACTATCAAACATTTGTAATTGAAGATAAATATGGATTTAATAAAACAACAACAAAAACGTTTGTTATCGATAAAATTAAAGGATTTATACTTTCTATAATATTTGGTGGAGGATTACTCTATCTTGTGGCATTTATTTATATAAAAATGCCTACAGGTACGACGTTTTTCCTTTACACATGGCTAAGTTTATTGGCAATATTTATTGTGATTAACATCTTATATGTACCAGTTTTTGTACCACTATTTAATAAATTAACGCCCCTTGAAGAAAATAGTTTAAGAGATAAGATTATTGGGTTTGCTGAAAGTGTTGGGTATGAAATTAATAAAATTAGCATCATGGACGCATCAAAACGCTCAACTAAGCTAAATGCTTTTTTTGCAGGATTTGGGAAATTTAAAAATATCGTCTTATTTGATACGTTACTTAATAAAATGGAAGAAGAAGAGATTGTTGCTGTTCTGGCACATGAAATAGGCCATAATAAGCATAAACATATTATTTTCAACATGATTCAAATGGCATTTATTTTATCACTTTATCTGGGTGTTTTATTAGTTGTTCTAAGTGTTCCAGAGTTTAGTACTGCCTTTGGGTTTGAAGAGATTAATATTGGCTTTTCATTGATTTTATTTATGGTTCTCATTGATCCAATTTCAATTGTTATTGATTTAGTTACCGCGAGCCTTTCACGAAAGTATGAGTACCAAGCGGATGGGTATGCAGCAATTAAATATAATCATGACACAATGATCAAAGCCTTAAAAGTTTTAACTAGAGAGAATTTTGCTAATTTAACACCACATCCTTTATATGTTAAATTACGTTATTCACATCCGCCAACCGCAGACCGTATCAGAGCTATTCTAGAGGTGAAATGATGCGTAAAAACGTTAAGTTGTACTTATTTCAGATTTTAATTTTAGCGTCGCTAGTTGTCGTTTATGACCTCACACAATCTTTACCAATCCTCATTACAATTATCGTTATCATGAGTGCAGGCTATATCATATATGGGTTGTTCTTTAAAATTCGGCCATTGCCATATTTAGAGAAAATTGTAAATCCTGAGGTTTATATGGAATATATTGAAAACAAAGTCAAAAAACGTGCAAAAAAGTATTATCCTTTATATAAAGCGTATGGTCTCATTTATCAAAATAAAATTGATGAAGCAAGGGAGATTTATCAGTTAAACCAACTTAAGCGTGAATCTTTGGATGAATCCTTGTTCCGCGTAGATACATTTATCCAGATGCATCTATTCTATGATCAAAATGATGAACAATCACTAACAACACTTGCAGATACAATCGAAGACAATAAACATCGAACGTTTTCACTTGGCCAAAGTATTGAAATGTTTAAACATTTGATCAAAGAGAATTATTATGAAGCAAAAGAATTGCTCATGTTAATTATTCCAGAGACAAAAACGCGACTTCACATCGTTGAAATGGAATATTATTTAGCTGTCTGTTACATAAAACTTAATAATGAACTAGATGCATTAGCTGTAATTGATTTCATGTTAGAAAAAGACTACCCTTTATTTTATACAGAAGAATTTAAAAAGTTAAAGGAAAAGTTCACAAAAAATGAAGAGGTTTAACACCTCTTTTTATTTTAATCACAATATATATTAAAATAATTAATAAATATATTAAAAATATTAATTTTTATACTTGACAATATTAAAAATATCGTGTAGACTTATGTTGTAGTCAAGAATATTCATTGATATATTAAAATAATCAATACAAGGCGGTGAAAAATTATGAAATATGATGAAGTGTTAGAGAAAATTGAATCGGGGAGCATATCGGCTGAAGAAGCATTTGATGAGTTGTTTCCTATAAAAAAAGCAAAACCTGGCAAGCGTGCAACGTTTATTAAAATGAATGTTCAAGTACCAGATGAATCGAAAGGCCTTAACACTTTTTTAAAAATTTTATTTGCTTTACCGATTCCAATGGTTTTTGCCCGTTTAGGACTCCGTCTTGGTAAACGGTTTGCAAAATTAGAAGATGAAGATGTTGATTTTGATCAAATTATGCAACTTTTAAAATATTCAAGGCATACAAAGATACAAGTTGAATCTGAAGAAGCTGTTGTAGATATAAAAATAATATAGGAGGAAGAAAATATGAATAATGTTATTGGTGAATGCCCTATATGTGGCGGAGAATTAGTTGTAAGTAAATTGAGTTGTACAAGTTGTGACACGGAAGTTTCTGGTAGTTTTAAACTATCAAAGTTTAATCATTTGTCAAAAGAGGATTTATACTTCATTGAAGTCTTTATTAAAAATCGTGGAAATATTAAACAAATAGAAAAAGAATTGGGAATTTCATATCCAACAGTTAAGAAAAATTTAGATGAGGTTATTGTTCATTTAGGATATGAAGTAACAGATGATGAAAAAGTACACAAAGACGATATTTTCAAAAAGTTAGAAAATGGAGAAATCACCGCTAAAGAAGCTGCGAAATTATTAAAATAGACTGGAGTTGATAATATGTGTATGTATGTACATGATAACCTAGTTGTTGATTATCAATTAGTACGAGAGAAACATAAGTTACTAGTTGACTGTAACTGTAAAAATAAAAAATACAAAAAAATGAGATAAATATGAATTTTAGAAAGGAGTAGGACAATGGATGATCGTATGAGAATTTTAGAAATGATTGAAAAGAAACAAATTACCGCAGCAGAAGGCGCAGACTTATTAAAAGCTTTAGACACTGGTGAAAATACAAAGATGACACCTCACAAAGAAGCATTTAAGATGTTTCGAATCAAAGTTTTAAGTAAAGACGGTGATAAAGTGAATGTACAGATTCCTGTAGAATTTGCTAAAGTTGCTCTCCGCAATGGCAAAGGCTTTATGAAAATGGATAAAATTGATGACTTAGACTTAGATATTGACATGATTTTAAAAATGATTGAAAGTGGAACACTTGGGAAAATAGTTGATATCGAATCAGCTGATGGCGATACGGTAGAGATTATCATCGAATAACACGATTTGTAAAAAGGGCTTAACAAAGCCCTTTTTACATGAAATTATTACTTTTTAAGAAAGTGTGTTATAATAGTAAAGAAGGCGAATATTAGAGGTGACAACGTGGTTAGTAAAAATGAATATTATGATGTACAATTTATCGATATGACACATGACGGTATGGGTGTTTGTAAAATAGATGGCTTTCCTATTTTTGTTGAAAAAGCGTTAAAAGGTGAAAAAGCAGAAATTAAAATCACCAAAGTAAACAAAAGTTTTGGATTTGGCCGTCTCATTAATGTAACACACAAATCACCATTTCGAAAAGAACCAATATGTGATCATTTTGCTGAATGTGGTGGCTGCAATTTAATGCATATGGATTATCAAATGCAACTTGATTTCAAGCAATTTAGAGTTAAAGATACATTGCTGAAACTAGGAAAAATTGAAACAGAAGTTAAAGATACAGAAGGTATGCTTAATCCGTATTATTACCGAAATAAAACAATTGTCCCATATGGAGAACGCGATGGAAAAATGATATCTGGCTTATACCGAAAACGGACCCATGATATTATTGATATGAAAAAGTGTTCGATTGCACCAAAAATCACTTCGGACATTATTCGATATCTTAAAAATGTGTTTGAAGAATTAAATGTCCCCGCATATAACGAAAACAATCAAACAGGTGTTGTTCGACATGTGATGATTCGTAATTCTTATAAGTTTAATGATATTTCAGTGACAATTGTGACGTTTACCAAACAATTACCTAAAAAAGATATTATTTTAGAAAAATTGACAAACCGATATGATGAAATTGTCTCAGTGATACATAATGTTAATAACAAAGACACCAATATCGTTTTAGGCAAGAAAAGTAAAATAATTTATGGTGAAGATTATATTAGAGATGAAATCAATGGGGTCTCCTTTAAAATCTCACATCGATCATTTTACCAAGTAAATCCTTCACAAACCGAAGCGGTTTATGAAAAAGCGCTAGAATATGCTGAGTTAAGTGCAGACGATGTTGTTA
>JAIPGE010000062.1 GCA_021736285.1 Candidatus Izemoplasma sp. | reverse complement strand
TACAGGCATCAATCATTCCAGGTGAGCCACATAAATAAGCTTCTTTATCTGATAAATCTCCTGTCATTCGATCAACAACATCGGTAATAAGACCGGTTTCACCTTCCCAGTTGTCATCCGGTTCGGGATCACTTAAAGCTGGGACATATGTAAAGTTATCAAATTCTTTTTCTAAAGTTTCAAATTCTTCGGTGTAGTATAAATCTCTTTTTGAACGAGCGCCGAAGAAGTAGGTGACCTTACGTGGCATTCCCTTATCTTTTAAGTAAGAAAGAATTGATCGAATCGGTGCTTTTCCTGACCCACCAGCGATACAAATGATATCTTTATTTGAGCCTTCATTTAAGTAGAAGTCGCCATAGGGACCAGTTAATGAGATTGTATCACCAACAATGATTGCTTTATGAACATAGGTTGTTGCTTTTCCTTTTGGCACATAACGGACAATAAATTCTAATATGTCATTGTGTTTGGGATTACTCGCAATTGAATAAGCACGGATGACTTCTAAACCAGGGACTTTGATTTGAGCATATTGACCAGGTCTAAACTCCATAATACTTGGTTCAATTAATTTGATACGCATTAACACAATATCATACGTTAAATCTTCTAAGGTTGTGACTTCAGCCTTATATTCTTGTGCATTCAATTGATCCATAGGGATTTCAATGTGCATATCATCACGAACTTTAACTTGACAACTTAAACGGACACCATCAGCTCTTTCTTTTTCACTTAAAAATGGATCTTCTGTAGGGAGTGGGTCTCCTGCCCCTGAGGTAACTTTACATTTACATAGTCCACAAGTAGCTTTACCACCGCACGCAGAAGGAATAAAAATCTTCTCTTTACTTAAGGTGTTTAATAAGGTATCAGTTTCAGTAATAGTGATTTTTTGATCTTTATTAATCGTTAATATTTTTGGCTTATTCGCACCAAGTAATTGATCAAGTAAAATCATAATACTTGTAATAACGAGTAGGACACCAAGAATAATAAGTGGAATAAACAAATTCATGTGTTACCTCCTTTAAATACTTGCAAGTCCAGTAAATCCGATAAAGGCAAGGGATAGAATCCCTAAGATAATAAACGTAATTGCTTTACCAGCTAATCCTTTTGGAATATTGCTGTGGTGTTCAATTTTTTCTCGAATTGCGGCAAGTAAGACAATTGCCACAAACCATCCAACAGCACTACCGAAAGAGAAAGATACTGTTTCTAAAAAGTTATAATTCCGGTTTACAAAGAATAAACTAACGGCTAAGACAACACAGTTTACTGTAATTAGGGGTAAGTATATTCCGAATGCATTGTAAAGACTTGGAATAAACTTTTCTAAAAATGTTTCTAAAAATTGAACTGTTGCAGCGATTGTAATAATAAAAACCAATAAGGATATTTCAGTCGCTTCAGTATATTGTAACAACAGATAAATTGGGTAGTTGATAATCGCAGTCAGTGTCACAACAAAGATGACCGCAAGTCCCATTCCTCTCGCATTTTTAATGTTTGTTGAGATTGCAATTAACGGACACATCCCTAAGATATAGGTTAGTGCGATATTATGATTCAATATAGAAGCGGTAAAAATTTCTAATAAATTTCCCATCATCTCACCCTTTCATTAACTTTCTTGAACTTCATAGTTATGTGTTAATTCTCGAATAATCCAAATTAAGATTCCTAAGACAAAAAATCCACCAGGTGCCATTGCCATTGATACCCAACGTTCAAATGTATCAGGTAAAACTTGAACGTTTAATATTGTACCAAACGCAAGCAATTCTCGAATCACAGCCACAACAACTAGTACATAGGTATAGCCTAAGCCATTGGCGAGACCATCTAATATTGAGTAACGTACTGGATTTTTAGACGCATAAGCTTCACTGCGTCCCATGACAATACAGTTGGTAATAATAAGTCCAACGTATGCGCCTAACGCAGCCGCAATACTTGGAAAGTAAGCTTGTAAGAATTGTTGTACTAAGATAACAAATGTTGAAATGATGACCATATAGGTGATCATTCTAACTCGAGAAGGTATAAAGTTACGTATCATCGAGACGGTTAATGAACTGGCAATGATAACAAATGTAACGCCAAGTCCCATTGCCAAAGCATTTTCGACTCTATTTGAGACGGCTAGGGCAGAACAAATCCCTAGGACAGCGATTGCGATGGGGTTTTCTTTAGATAACCCATCTTTTAAAATGTTATACCATTTGGTATAGGTTACGCGAATTAGTTTCATAGTATCCCTCTATTCTTGATTGTTTTCCCAAATTGGGATTACAGTCTCATAAGTTGAATTTAGAATCGTTTCAAAGGCATCAGACGTCCGTGTTGCGCCAGTAATCGCATCCACTTCACTATCAGATGTATCAAGAGCTTCTTTCTTAATGTCAATGGTCATGAGTTTACCTTCAAATGTTGAAAGATAAGGACGTTCAGCTACCACCCCACCGAGTCCGGGGGTTTCTTCTTGTTCTAAAATAGTGATATATACAATTGTTTCTAAATCGGAATCAAGTGTTAACAGACCAATAATGGGACCCCAAACACCGCCCCCTTCAAATCGAAAGGTTAACGCGTTGGTCGCGTCATCTATATAATAGGTATAGCCATCAATTACTTCAACAGTTACAGTATCATCAAAGACTTGATTGATGGTAGTATCGGTATAAGGAATATCGAATCCATCTAAGACCATAGATTTTAATTTTGCTTCTTCATTTGCGGCAATACGGGCATTTGTTAATTGATTCATACCGAGCAGTAGTGCAGAAGTAAAAAGTCCAAGAATAGAAACAAAGACAATCATTTTCAAGTATCGATTCATACTGATTCCTCCGTTTCAAAGAAACTATCAATTAACGGTGCGACACTATTCATAATAATAATTGCAAAAATAATGCCTTCGGGAAAGGCTGCAAAGTGTCGAATAATCACAGTAATCAACCCTAGGCCAAGACCATAGTAGATGAGACTTTTTGGGTTGTTAGGTGTTGTTGATGGATCAGTTGCCAAAAAGACAGCCGCAAAAAGAATACTCCCCGTAAATAAACTCATTAATAAGTCTCTACTCGCATCAGGGACAATCACATTAAATAACAATGTAAAAATAATGAAAGAACCTAAATAGTAAATAGGGATACGGTAATCAATATCTTTTAAAACTGAGAAAATAACACCAATTAATAGAATCCCAATCCGAAATGTAGATCCAACGGTACCAGGAACGGTACCAATAAGTAGTTGTGATAAAGAATCAGTTAAGTTTCCACGTGCTAATGCACCAAGTGGTGTTGCTGGTGACACAGTATCTGTAATTGGATCAAGCCACGTGGTATTTAAAAAAGCTGGGAAAGTAATCATCAAGAACAGTACCCCAGCAGCAGCGGGATGAAAGATGTATTTGTCAGCGCCACCAAAAACACCTTTTGCAAAGAAAGCAGCGAAAAAGGCACCAACACCAACCATATAAAGCGGTAACGTTGGTGGCAATAATAACGTCAAAATAAGTGGTGTAATCAAAATTGTTAAGGTAACTTGATATCCCCGAATTTTAGCAAATATTAAGTCGACAATACCACTGACGATAATCGCAACAAGCGCCATATAGTAAACATAATTACCAAATATTGTTGCGCCCGCAATTAACATCACTAGTGTTCCAATTAAGAATGTAAATTTTTGCCGCTCAAACGGCCCAAATAATTGTTTCATGTCCGTCATCCTTTCGTTGTGCATTTATAGATAATTATTTATAAATATTATAACTTATTGCAAATCAGATTTAAAGAAATATGATAAGTTTTGTCAAGTAGTTTTAATGCCGAATTAAATATTTACTTTAAGCCTTGGATGTGCTATATTAATGTTATAGAAAGAGGTGTAAAAATGACATTTAAGGAACACATTATGCAAGAAAAAATTGATTTACATAGTGCCAAACGGCCATATGAAACAGCAGCATTTATTATCTTTGCCATTATGTTTATTCAGCAAATGGCATATTGGGGACTGCAAGTTTTCCGGTTTGTTAAAAATGGATGGATGACACTTAATTTACCATCAACACCCGCTTTTGTAATTCGCATTATTTCAATTGATGCATCAAAATGGCTCTATGTTATTCTAGGCTTTTTAGGTCTTGTTCTGTGGTATTTTATTATCTATCTCTTGGTCTTTAATTACTGTCAGAAAAAGGGCTATGCAAAATGGGTTTGGACTACATTAATTGCATTTGGTCCAGCGACCATTTTGTTTATTCCAACATATTTGATTTATGCTGTATACGTCTTTAGACCATACGTTTTCCGTTTTATCAGACGTGGGGTTGAAGAGTATAAGGCATTTCATGTAGCGCATGAGTTTGAAGAAGAAGTCGCAACTGAAACAAACGAAGTTGATGAAAAAACTGAGTAATTTACTCAGTTTTTTCTTTTACCGCAATCGCATCAATTTCAATTAATACATCTTTTGGTAATCGAGATACTTCTACCGCAAAACGCGCTGGCTTATGTGACCCGAAAAATTCACTATAAACTTTGTTCATATCATCAAACATGGATAAGTCTTGCATAAAAACACCGCATTTGACAATATCCGTTTTATCAAATCCAGCCGCATCAATAATCGCTAATATATTTAGCAATGATTGGTTTGTTTGTGTCCGAATACCACCTGTTACACAGGAGGCTGTCTTAGGATCAAATGGTATCTGTCCTGAGACATAAAGTGTGTTTCCCTTTAATACACCTTGCGAATAAGGTCCTACAGCGTTTGGAGCATTCTTTGTTTCAATCAATTTCATACAATCAACCCCTATCTTTAGTATATCGTTAAGTTTTGTTTGAAGTCAATCCTTTTTTGTTTTATAATGAAAGTAATAAAGGAGGAGATTTTATGGAGATTCAAACAGGTAATGTGAATGAAGAAAAACATGTTCCTTTTGTTGAAGAATTGGACAACGGTTATCGTGTAACAATTGGAAAACCAGCCATTCACCCAATGCAAGAAATGCATTATATTGAGCATATTGAACTTTATGTGGATGATAAAATGGTTGCAAAAAAAGAATTTGAACCTGGTGATGAACCAATCGCTGAATTTAGCGTTGATAAAGGGAAAAATGTTTATGCAAGGGAATTATGTAATGTCCACGGATTATGGCAAGGCGAACTAGAATAACGGAGGAGACTCTTTTTTGAGTCTCTTTCATCTTAGTGTCAAATAATATTGGAAAATAAATGATATAATATAAGTAGTTTATGTGAAGAGTGGAGGAACCCCCATGGGGGTTCGCCATTTTTTTAAGAAAAAATAGTGCTATGTGTTATTTGCTTGTACCATTTGTATGTTCCAGTAACTTTGTATCCAATAATATCTTGAATTGTTTTTGGTTGATCGTTAAATAGGTCGATATAGTCATTCATAGGTGTAGGATTAACATGATTGGTTAGATAAACTGACTTTAAATCGTGATGATTCACGTGTAGTTCCCGTATTTTTAATCTTTTGGTTATCATTTTTAGTGAATGGGCTTTAGGTCTAGCCGTAAATACAGCAGCAAGCACATGAGAAATATGTCCCTCCATTGAACAGCCTTTAAAAAGTGGGTCATTTTGATGTTTGATGAAACGCCAGTTAGAGATAATGTAGTCTCTATTTCTAGCAATGACATCTTTTCGATGAGGGTTCTCAGCAATTAAAGCGTTACATAATTGTCTAAAGTGTTTCGTTTGGAAACACTTTAGATAGTCTTTTAGATAATGCTTTATTGTTGGTTCCTTTGAAATGTGATTAATGGCTTGATGCATGTGGAATCGATCGAGAACAAATAGAACTTTAATGTGTTTGTTTATGACATACTCGGCTGTATTTTTAATCCAACTAGCACCATCTCCAGAAATGACAATATTCTTTAAATAATCTGTATTATAGGTTGAAGTGATATAGTCCAGAACCAACTGTTTTAAGTGATTCGCACTTTGATCAGACGTAATTACCTGTCGGTTCACAAGACGCTTACGACCTTTGTATTCTTCTTCAATGTCGGTATAGATGACAGCGGCTTTGATTTCTTTATTATGATGGTTATTGCCTTGTGTGTGTACCCATTTTTCATCTAACTGGATGTATAGTGTCTCTACATTCTCTTTGACATCTTCAAGAAGCACATCCATATCGGCTTTTTTAATGATATTATAGACTGTTTGTCTTGATATCTTAGACAGTCTACTGTCGATTAGCGACTTAAATTTCTTTCCTATTTTCTTCCCAACAATATCTCCTGTTTGATCATATGAATATTCAGCGCTACATTCAATGATGTACGCCTTAATCATGGGGTCGTAATAATCTCTTTTCGGCAACGAAAAGAGATTGTCTACGTAAAAGAATCCATCGGCATTTGACTCTTTTGAAACATAGTATTCTCGTTCGAAGCGTATTTCACCAAACAATGTCATAATCGTTCGAGTGTACTTTCCCTTTGTATAGTAGTGTTCTTTACGGTGTTTGGACTGTTTATACGTTTGATCAATGGATTCAAATGTGTTTTTAATGGTTTTTTTAGCTATTTTTAGTAAAAATCCATCTAACTCATCAACAAAATCGATCAAATTATTAATCTGTTTAAACGATATTTGTGAATTTAATGCATTTTTTAGGGAATTTTTAATGATTTTTGTGTACTTTTGATTTATAATAGACATACGATAAGCTCCTTCGATGATATTGTGTCGTAACTTTATTATATCAAAGGGCTTATCCTTTTTATATTCTTTTCCAAAACCATTTTACACTATCCTCTTTCATTTTTGTGCGTTTACAATAGATATATGACATTTCATCCAAATAGTTGTAAACGCACAGTGAAGATTTGTCAAACACGGTGACCTAGGAGAGTCTTTTTCCCTCCCCCCTTCTTTAAATTATTACAAAGAAAGGAAGTACCTCATGAACACAGATCTTCAAATCATGAAATATCGTGAATCTTTAATCAAATTCGCCAAGCGTTACACTGTAACACAAGCTGCGCGACGGTATAAAGTGAATAGACAATATATCTATCGTTGGATGAAGCGGTATGATGGGACACTTAAGTCACTTCAAGACAAATCTCGTCGCCCTCATTCTCATCCGAACGCACATACCCTTAGTGAAATCAAACTCATTAAGGACATGCGAAGGCGTAATCCCAAAGATGGGCTTGTCATCTTTTGGGTAAAGTTGCGTCAACGTGGGTATCGTCGTCATGTGTCTTCGCTTTATCGAGTGATGAAACGCTTTGATATTCAGTTAAATCAGAAGAAAAAGCGAAAATACAAACCTAAAAAATATGTCCAAATGACTTATCCAGGTGAACGGCTTCAAATTGATACCAAAGATGTTCCCTCTAAATGTCTTCCCAATGGACAAAAACTATATCAATTTACAGCCATTGATGAATTTACCCGGTTACGGTACATCTACTTTTACGAAGATAAGTCCAGTTATAGCGCAAATAAGTTCTTAAACCGTGTGCTTGATTACTTTCCATTTCCAATCAAGGAGGTTCGCACAGATAACGGACCTGAGTATACCAAGCGCTTAAGTAATACACTTGATCCTAAGCCGACATTGTTTGAACAAACATTAGCGAAACACGGTATTAATCACGATTATATTAAGCCCTATACACCAAGACATAATGGCAAAGTTGAACGCAGT
This sequence comes from Candidatus Izemoplasma sp., assembly GCA_021736285.1. GTDB lineage: Bacteria > Bacillota_I > Bacilli_A > Izemoplasmatales > Izemoplasmataceae > JAIPGF01. Next base: position 227 of record JAIPGE010000062.1, on the reverse strand, counting down.
CATCGGAAAGATAACGAGCGTTTCTATGAAACACATAACTTTATTGATCTTAAAGACCTTAGGGGGGAGGGGAAAAAGTACTTGAGAAGTTATAATAACTTCCCTATGTCACCACACAATTGGTTATCCCCTAAAGAATTCTATGGCAAGTATCTCGCCAAATGTATTCTAACATACTGTATTTTTAAATAATCCCAATTGTGTTATTCATGTTTGACAAATCTTCA
>JAIPGE010000061.1 GCA_021736285.1 Candidatus Izemoplasma sp. | reverse complement strand
AAAACGGCATTGTCCATCCCAATCCGTTCTACAATACCACTTACTAATACCTTTTCCTCGGGCATTTTTAATAATTGAAACTTGAGTGAGGAACTGCCTGCATTTACTGCTATTATTTTCATTTATACGCTCCTTTGTAAAGTAATTTCAGTATTATAATATCATATATTATCTGATTTGTCATTGCTTCATAGTAAGGATTTATGAAAATAGTTTTTGCGATTGCAATATCAGTTTTAAGTACATTGTTAACTAAAATTAAAGTTGCAAAAAGTTTTCACCAAATCTTCACCTTTCTGTTCAGTGAGATTTCATTAAAGTTCTTAAACTTGGTTTTAGTACATTATACTTGAAATAATTTATCATCACAATCATTATAAAATCAATCTCAAATGTTCAACTAGTATGATTACTACTTTGCCAATAGCAATATCAAGATAAGGATTGCCATTATTTTCTTCATAAAGTTAATTCTAAGCGATGTTGAGATACTGACAATATCTTCCTATATACTATTATTTTTTGTTGATGAATGATTAAAAATTGTCTATATAATCCCGTCTTTCTATATCTTATTTAATGACATTATTGTACAAATTTACTATGTTTTTAGTACTGTGGCTTTCAAGATAAGAAAATTAATACTTTTTAAAATCGCTTACTTATATTATAATAAAGTTTAGGTAAGGTGAAATTTATGTTTTTTGATGTTGTTATACCGTTTGTTACTAATATTATTTTATTGCTTAGTTTATCGTTAATTTATTCTGTGTATTCAATTGAATCAAAAGTCCCTACCTATGTTAGAAAAATAATCATGGGGATTGCTGTTTCAATTATTGGATTCATTATTATGAGTTATCCGTATGAAACCATACCGGGTATCTTTTTTGATGGACGCAGTATTGTAATGATTACTAGTGGGATGTATTTAGGTACATTACCAACGATTATGGGTGCAATTACTTTAACAATTTATCGTATTGTTATAGGTGGTGCCGGTACAATTCCTGGGATTATTGAAGTTATATTACCTGCTATTGTCGGATTAATATGGCGATACAAACGGCTTTTAAATAATAAGGTCAAACTAAATTCTATCACCTTGTTAGAACAATATATTATTATTTTGATAACCCAAGCAACCGTTATTGCTATTGGCTATTTGTTTCCAAATCAAATTCCACCCCAGATAATCAATCAACTTTTTATACCGATTATTATTATTAATCCCCTAGGCGGATTAGGAATTTCTGTGTTTATGTTAAAAAACCGCATTAATTTTTTTACAACACAAGAGATTAATGAAAATAAAATCAAATATGATACGCTCTTCAATAACACTAGTTCAGCTGCGTTTGTCTATGATCCTGAACTTAAAAAATTTACTGATGTCAACCAAACTGCAATTACAATGTATGGCTACTCCTATCAGGAGTTCTTACAAATTGGGATTGGCGATTTAAATCCATTACCTTCTGCTGAAATAGATCGCCTTGTTGCTAAGGCGTTAAAAAATGAACAGAATTATTTCACAGCTAAACACATTACAAAACAAGGCAATGTCATTTCGATTGAGACATATTCAAGTGCAATAAAACTGGCAGGAAAATGGGTCCTATTTCTTTCTGTTAATGATATCTCTCATCGGATTGAAAAGCAAAGCCAGATTGAACACATGCAATTACAACTTAAAACTGCACTCGCGAGTATTCATGATGGTGTTATATTAACAGATAAATATGGCGATATTGAACTTGTCAACGAGACAGCTAAAACATTAATTAATGTTCAATCATCAATTATTGGTAAACCTGTTGTTCATACGATTCGTTTTTTCTTTAACAATGATACAAACTTAGAAAAACTGATTCAACAATTGAGTTCAGAACGACAATCAATCCAGTTTAAACAAATCACACTCATCCAAGAAAATACCAATACAAATAAATATGTAGATATCTCATTATCTCCTTTGGAAAATACAGCGGGAGATTTGAGTGGTATTATTTTAATTTTACGGGATATTACTGTTGAAAAGGAACAATTTGAACAAATCCGATTTATCAGTCAACACGATGCTGTTACCAAACTATATAACCGCTTCTTTTTGGAAGAAGAAATCAAACGTCTAAACACAAAACGACAACTACCGCTTTCATTTATCATTGGTGATGTGAATGGATTAAAACTCGTGAATGATGCGTTTGGTCATCATGAAGGTGATAATTTATTAATTGAAATTTCTTCTATTTTAAGCAAAGCAGTTCGAGCTGAAGATATTTTAGGTCGATGGGGTGGTGATGAGTTTTTAATTTTATTACCACAAACTACTCATGAAAATGCAGAAATCATTGTTAACCGAATTCGTGATTTATGTCAAAAATCTTATTATAATACAATCATCCCAAGTATTTCTCTAGGTATTGGGACAAAAAAAACATTAGATGAATCAGTTGATGATGTGTTGTTATTAGCTGAAAAAGAAATGTATGCTGAAAAGACGAAAATCGGACCGATTATGCGTGAAAATACATATCAACGTTTACGTGAGACAATGGATGAATTAAATCTTGACTTTAAGAATCATCATCAACGCTGTGCAGAACTCGCAGAACAATTTGGCACCTATTTAAATCGTCCTCAAAAAGAAGTCAAACTACTCAAAAAAATTGCGTTTAATCATGATCTTGGTAAGATTTCACTAGATCGTAATTTACTCGATGTTGTCTATGAAGACAATGATGCAAGAAGCAATATGAAGTTACATGTGGAAAACGGATACCGAATTTTAAATGCACTGCCTAATTATACCGATATTGCAAACTATGTTTTACACCATCATGAAAATTATGATGGCAGTGGCTATCCTGAAAATCTATCTGGTGAACAAATTCCATATTTATCTCGAATAATGCGCCTAATTGAAGTATACGATAGCATGACAAACGATAACAACTATGGCGAAGCTAAAAGTCAAGAAGAAGCTTTGAAATTAATTAAAGATGATACTGGCAAAAAGTATGATCCCGAATTAGCAGATGCGTTTATTAAGATGATCAATCAAAATTCATAACAAAAAGACATAGTCTCCATTTTAAAGTGGACCTATGTCTTTACTTTTTATATGGTAGCGACGGTGGGACTCGAACCCACACGACCTCACAGCCATTGGATTTTGAATCCAACGCGTCTACCGATTCCGCCACGTCGCCATCATTGCTTAAAAGTCTTGTCGTGTGGTTAAACATTACCATTAAGCAGCATTAACATTATACAAAATCATTTATTGATTTGCAAGATGATTTTAAAGATTTATGATGCTTCCCGTCTTCAATCGATGTAATTTTGATTTGAGTTGTTGTTTTAGTTCAAAGAAAGCGTCATCACCAGTACAATGGCAAGCATAATATGATCTGTCTTGGTCATTAAATCGTTTACCTAACTTTTGTAAGTAATCTGTTTGCTTCACGTCAAACGCATTGTAATGGGAGAAATGAAATCCTGCAACCACATCTGTGATTGACTTATGAAGTTTCTCTTCAATTGAGTTGATAATATTTTCAATGCCTTTATGAGAACATCCTGAAAACAACACAACGTGATCGTCTTCTTCAATAACCAAAAAGATTTCATGTGAGAAATGATCGGGTTGATACTGATGGTGTTCATAGATATATAATGAATCATCACCAAGGGGATGTTGTTCAAAATTAATATTACTAAAAATATGAATGTTCTTTTTAACTGTTATGTCTTGATTGACAAGTGTTAAACGGTCACGTTGTCTTGGTTTTTTAATCCCAATCTTAATAAAATCATTGTTTTGTTTTTTAACAATCCCATCAAATGCATGACGTGACACAAAAATATCAGCCTGTTTGTTAATCTTCATAAATTTTTTTAAGCCAGACCCATGATCATTGTGACCATGACTAATGACAAGCATATCTGCGCTTGTAACATCAATGCCAAGTTGTTTGGCATTTTTGATATAAATATTGTTCGGTCCTAAATCCATTATAATTTTGTGGTTTTTTGTCTCTACAAACAAAGAAAGCCCGTGTGCGGCCTTCAATGTTTGATCTATTGTATCGTTTTCAATTAATGTTGTGATTTTCATATAACCACCTTATTCATTTCCTTTAAGTCGATTAATGACTAACTCGGAGGTAGCTGGGCCAAATGTAAATGATTTAGATATCTTACTAATGGTTGCTGCACTAATACCCGTCACTTGTTCAATTTGATGATACGTTTTTTTCTCGATCAGCATTTTAGCAACCTTTAAGCGTTGTCCAAAGGCTTCTAGTTCATTGATGGTACACAAATCATCAAAAAACCGATAACATTCTTCAACCGTTTCGAGTTTTAAAATCCCTTCGAACAGTTCATCAATGTCTTTATTTTGTATCTTATAACGATAGTTCATCGCATCACCTCTTATTCATTATACCACAAATAACAGTTTCTTAAAGTAAAAATTAGGATGCTTTTGAAGCAGCGATCGCAATAACATCCCATACGCCAGCAAATGGTGGTGCATAACCAAAATCAAGCATACTAAATTCTTTGGTGGTCATCCCTTTTGAAATCGCAACAACAAAAGGATTAATGCGGAGAGCGGTAACTTTACGACCAACCAGTTGAGCACCAAGCAGTTTTAACGTGCTAGGCTCATAGATAATTTTTGCACGAATCTTTTGTGCATTTGGATAATACCCCGCATGATTACGACCTCTAATTTCGACTGTTTTATGCGGTATATTATGTGCTTTTGCATACGCTTCACTGATACCAGTTCGAGCCGCTTCCATATCAATTACTTTAATCACTGTTGTTCCTAGTACACCATCAATTGGACTCTCTAATCCATAGATATTCTCAGCGATTAAACGGCCTTGCTTATTGGCATTGTTGCCAAGAGGTAAATAGACTTGTTCATCAAGTAACCGGTGGTATATCGTTGCACAATCTCCACCTGCATAAACATCTTTAACACTGGTCTCCATCTTTTTATTAACTACGAGGGCCCCATTTTGTGCCAGTTTAAAACGCGTTGAATCCAAAAATTGTGTGTTTGGTATAACCCCTGCAGCGACCAATACCAGGTCTGCCGCATAGATGTCTTGGTCGGTAATCACTTCTTGAACATACTCATCCCCCCTGAAGCCAGTCACTCCTTCTTGAAAGTTTAGTGTCACGCCTTTATCTTCTAAATGCTTTTCTAAAGAAGAGACCATATCGGCATCAAATACTTCTAAGATATGTTCTTTAAGTTCAATTAAGGTGATTGATACGTCATAGTTATGAAATGCTTCAATCATTTCAATACCAATAAATCCGCCACCAATTACAACAACATTCTTAATATCTCCTGACTGCATTTGTTTTTTAACCGCAATACTGTCGGGAATTGTTGTAAAGGTAAAGATGTTTTTTAAGTCTTTGTTGTCAAAAGGAGGCATCACAGGGTGCGCACCACTACCGATAATTAATTTATCATAAGTGACTTCAAACGTTTTGTCTTTTTTTAAGTTTTTAACAGTAATTGTTTTTGTTGTGTCGTTCACTTTAGTGACTTCATGACCGAGATGAACATGAATATCTTTCGCCTCAAAGCCTTTCTTTGTCCGCGCTATTAGCGCATCACTATCTTTTATTTCATTGCTGACGAAATAGGGCATACCACAGGCTCCATAACTCACGATTTGACCCATTTCATAGACGTTTATTTCGACTGAATCATCTAAGCGGCGTAATTTGCTTACAGCACTCATTGATGCTGCGTCACCACCAATTGCGACTACTTTCATCGTATCAACTCCTTATCTATAGTTTATCATAGATTTGATATTTTGTAATTAGCTGTGCAAAAAAAACGGACACCACATAAGTGATGTCCGGTTTACTATTTAATACCGCGTTGTTTTGGAGTTAATTCAGGGGTATTTGCACGGACACGGTCCCGCATTTCTTGCACTGTTTTAGAGTTATCTTTTTGTTTTGCATTATGGTATAAATAATCATCAATTCCCTGTGCAGCCCGATGGCCATCAGCAACACCACTAATCAAATCGGGTCCTCTAAAGATGTCACCACCAACAAAGAATTTTTTAGCTTTTTCAAGTTGTCCAAATTCATTAGCTTTTATTTTACCGCGGACAATCTCGATTTTTTCTTGTAACGCATCTGGGATATAATCATAATCTGGTGCTTGACCTATCGCAATATAAATTTGCTTTCCGGTAATGATTTTTTCACATTCACTGTCAAATTCAGGATTAAAGTTTCCTGTCTCGTCAAAGATACAAAGACATTCCCAAAGGCGAAGTCCTGTGACGTTACCATTTTCCTGCATAACTTCTTGTGGACCATTTCCACAGTGAAATTCGATGCCTTCTTCTCCGCCTTCAACATATTCGTCATCACTAGCAGGAATACTATCTTCATTCTCAAGAGAAGTCAATTTAACATCTGATTTACCATATTTTAATTTTTGGATACGGGTCGCACTTCTTGCAACATCAAATGCAACATCTCCACCGCCAATAACGACAATGCTTTCTTTGACATCGAGATCATCTAATGTTAAATTACCACGTTCAAATTCACGGACTTTTGGTAAGAAATCCATCGCCCCAATGACATCATCATGATCACTACCTGTAATATTTAGACCCCGTGGTTTAAAGAATCCGGTGCCTAAAAAGACAGCGTCATAGTCTTTTTCTAAAGTATCTAATGAGACGTCTTTACCCACACGGGTGTTCGTTTTTATATTGACACCAATATGTTTGATAAAATCAATGTCTTTATCAATCGCAGTATCCGGTAACCGGTAACTTGGAATACCATAGCGCATCACACCGCCAGCAAGTGGCATTTCTTCATACACATCAACATCATAGCCGAGTACTCTTAAATAATAGGCAGCGCCAAGTCCAGCTGGCCCACTACCAACGACAGCGACTTTACCATCGATGACTTCACTAACATCTTCTTGGATGACACGTTCATAGATATCGTTTGGTGCGCTATCAATGATATAGCGTTTTAACCAACGAATCGCAATCGCTTCACCCCGAACCGCAATCGAACAGGCTGTTTCACAGTTGTGTGTACATACGCGTCCACAGACTCCTGGGAGCGGATTGGTTTCATAAATTTTACGTAAGCCACCTTCAATATCATCTTCCCAAATGGCACGAATATACTCAGGAATATGCATTTGTACAGGACAACTACTTGTACATACACCACATTCAACACAGCGTGCGGCTTCTGCCATTGCAGTTTCTTTACTATAGCCCCGAACAATTTCGATAAAGTTCGTGCTTCGTGCTGCGATATTTTCATGTGGCATATCAACACGTTCAAGTGCTAGTAAATCACTCGTTTCATCTTTGACCCAACCCTTACCAACTTCTTGACCTTGCCATCGTTTTTCAGGCATCATCACAAAGGTATCGGGATCAGAATCACTATAGATATATTCGTTGCTCATTTCAAGCGATCCTGTTGTACAAGTATCAACACAAAGCGCACAGAAACAACACCGTCCATAATCAATCACAGGACGTTGTTGGTGTTCACCCGCACGTTCTGGAATGTCAAGCCGTTCAACCATTGTAATCGCTTCTGTAGGACAAATTTCTTCACATGTTGAACACCCAATACAGTCATCCCAATCATTGGTATGAAATCCTCTTGTGTTAGGTGGAGCTTGACGTGGTGAAGCATCTAATCGGTTTTTATTTTTAATGATTGAATTTTGATTTAAATAATTGGCATTTTTCTTTGTAAAAATATCTTTAAACGGAATGGTAACTGGCTTTTTAAATAGATATTTCCACAATCTTAAGGGATTGAATATACTTATCCGTTCTTTTTCTTTCATCAGTTACCTCCTACCGATCAATCTCAGGTGAGCAGACACCCATTGTGTCATTTGAAAGCGCAGCGTCATCGATACGCGTTCCTGGTAAATACTTTTCAATGCCAAGTAATCCTTGGGG
>JAIPGE010000060.1 GCA_021736285.1 Candidatus Izemoplasma sp. | reverse complement strand
ATCATTGTTTAGCGCATTGGCAGTTCAAGATGGATATGCCTATATGGGTAAAACTGGCGCTGGACATTTTGTCAAGATGGTTCATAACGGGATTGAATATGGCATGATGCAAGCAATTGGAGAAGGCTTTGATATCTTAGAAGCGAGTCCTTATGAATTTGATTATCAAGATGTATCACAAGTATGGTCTAACGGAAGTATCATTGAAGGCTTGCTGATGCGAATGGTTCAAAGTGCGTTTTCTAAAGATGCAAAATTGGATACAATCACAGGTCGGATTGATGATAGTGGTGAAGGTAAATGGACGATTGAAGAAGCACTTAATCTAGAAGTGAGTGTACCTGTTATTGCCCAAGCATTATTTACTAGATATAAATCACGTGATGAGGACACCTTTGCTGAAAAATTGATTGCTGCAATGCGTAATGAATTTGGTGGGCATAAGGTGTATAAAAAATGAAACAAGGAATTATGATATTTGGATCAACCGGGAATTTGATGTATAAGAAATTAATTCCTGCGATTGATCACCTTCTAAAAAAGGGACACATTGCTGAAGATACTAAAATTTATGCAATGGCACGCAGAGATTGTACATTAGAAGATTATATTCAAGATGCAAAAGACAATATGATTGATGATGTTAACTGGGATAAGATTGAACCATTAATGGAGTATATTATACTGGATGTCAATAACGTTGAAGATTACAAAACAATTAAAACACAAATTGAAGATGACGGTATTGAAGATCTAGTTATTTATCTTGCCGTACCACCATTTTTATTTCCTGTTATTGCAAAGGGAATAAGTGAATCGGGTATTATTCAAAAAGGAGATCAAACGAAACGGATTGTCTTTGAAAAACCGTTTGGTGAAGATTTGGCTAGTGCCAAATCTATTAATAAAGACTTATGGCAATATTTTGATGAAAAACAAATTTACAGAATTGATCATTATTTAGGTAAAGAAATGATTCAAAATATTTTGATGGTGCGATTTGCCAATAAAATATTTGAACAAGTGTGGAACCACGAATCAATTGCATATGTAATGATTGTCGCTAAAGAAGAAGAGAGTGTGTTAAGTCGTGGCAATTATTACGACAAGATTGGTGCATTAAAAGATATGTTACAAAGTCACTTATTACAAATGGCAGCCCTCGTTGCGATGGAAGCACCAGAAACATATACCTCAGAAGCGATTAAGGAAGAAAAAGTAGCCGTTCTTAAAGCACTAAAACTTGTTCCAAAAGATATTATATTAGGACAGTATAAGGGCTATAAAAAAGAAGATAAAGTTGATCCTAACTCAAACACAGAAACCTTTGTGTTTGCTCAAGCATCAATAGATAATGACCGTTGGCGGGGGGTTCCCTTTTATTTTATGACTGGAAAAAAATTAGATGAAAAACGCAGTGAAATTATTGTTCAGTTTAAAACTAGTGATAAAATCAATACGATGTGGCCTGAAGAAAACACCAAAAACAATCGTCTACAAATTGAAGTTGCCCCAGATGAGGGGGTTGTATTTCAATTCAATGTTAAAAACCCAGGATTATCAAACAAACTTACCTCGGCAAAACTAGATTATTGTCACAGTTGTCAAGCAGTTGATAATACACCAGAAGCTTATGAGCGTTTATTACTTGATTTGTTAAAACAAAATCGGACACTTTTTACGCGATGGGATGAGATTGAAACAACATGGACAATTGTTGAGAAAGCCAGTAAACGGCGTAGAACATTATTTACATATGATACATTTGATGATGTAAAAGAAGAAATTATCAATCAGTACGGGGAGGCATTTGATGATTTATGATATTTCGATGTTAATTCACAAAGAGATGCAAACATATAAACAAAATCCAGATAAATCACCCAAAATAACTGTAGACAGTAACCATGAGACAGGAAGTGCTTATGAGTCAACGATTACAATGAATTTACATACGGGAACCCATATGGATTTCCCATTACACATGATTAAAGATGGCGACACCTCTAAAACCGAAAACTTGGAACCTTTACTGGGTGAAGCGAAAGTCTTTGATATGACACATTGCGATCAATTTATCGGACTAGAAGATTTGAAAGGGTGTAACATTTCAAAAAATGACTTCGTATTGTTTAAAACAAAAAACTCCTATTCAGATGATTTTTTGATGGACTTCACGTACGTAAATGAAGCAGCGAGCCAATATTTAAAAGACAAACAAATTCGTGGTGTAGGGACAGATGCATTGGGTATTGAACGTGCTCAAAAAGAGCATCCAACCCATAAAATATTATTAAGTCATAATATTATTATTGTTGAAGGGTTGCGGCTTAAAGAGGTTAAAGCGGGTACCTATCAAATGGTATTTCTCCCACTTAAAATATACGATGTAGAAGCATTACCGCTTCGTGCAATATTAATTGAGTAAAAAAAGGTTGTAGCTTTCGCTACAGCCTTTTTTAAATCATAATACCTAATAATTCGTTAATCTTTTTCATCTTACGTTTGATTTTACCACTATTCCAAAATGAGTGTTTAAGATGTTTTTTGATTTGACGAAGCAATTTATATACTTTTTTAAGTTTACGTTTATCGATTTTTTTATTGCTGTTGATTGAGAACTCAACCTGTTCTTTTAAATCTTTTAAGTAATCCTTAAACTTTTGTTTATCGGTTGTTTCTAAAACCAATTCTAATGCGCTTGATAAATCATGTAAGTTTGTAATGGTATCTCGTCTTCTTTTATCTAAATCAGCCATATTATCACCTATAACGCGCTTCCACATTTACTGCAGAAGTTAGCCTCTTTTGAATTTGGATGCCCACAGTTTGTACAAAATACTTTGTCTGTAATTGGTCCTTGATTAGGAACTTTCGAGTCTTTTTTAATTTCTTTTCGGACACCTTTACGCAAGTTCTTATTGTCATCAAATTGCATTTTATTAATAATGCTTTCTTTTTTAACGCTCTTAACTTTTTCGATAAAGTCTTCATCATAATAAAAGCGTTCGATAAAGAATTTGTCTAGTTGCACACCATACTCTTCAAAAACAGGTGTTAATATTTCTTTCAAGTCTTTTGCAATTTCCTTTTCTTTGGTTGTAATGACTTGAATGTCATCAAGACCATATTTATTTTTTAGAAAGACTTTTGCAATCGCATTTCTAATTTCTACATTAAGTTCACTTCTAAAAAAGTCGCGTACCATTTCTTGTGACAATGCTTCATTTGATCCTTGAACTTTAGAGAACAATTTCATTGAATTTTTGATTGAGAATTTGTATGATCCATTTGCTCCAACATCGGTATGCATATCGTATCCTCGATCATAGACATCAATTTTATTTGGGGTTCCCCATTTGTTCTCGAGTTGTGCTACACGGTTAATATAGTAAATATCACAATCGGTAATCGTTTTTTCTTTTTTTAATAGACTTGTTAAAAAACCACTGCCTTTTGTGTTGACAATATAAAACTCTTCTCTGTCATCAAATGCGCCTAAATAAGCGCCCTTTCTTAGAAAAATAATGTCGCAATCTTTTCGTGAATAAATTTTTGATTTTTTGGTTAAGGTTGTCACATCACTTTTCCAAATCACTGCTTCAGGGTGCCCTTTAAAAATAACTTCAGTTTGTTTTGCCATAATTACTCCTTTTCCTCCCTGGCTTTTAGCCCTTTAATTTTATCTTTTACATGCTTGTCAATATGTGACCTTAATGCTTTATGCTGCATTACAAATCGTCTAATAGGTAACCTTTGAAACGTTTTACGTTTTAAAATTAATCCAACACATCCACCAACAATGCCAATAACTACTAAGTAAGGTGCATTTGAGGTAATCATTTCAATGTATGGAATTGTAATGGGTAGAATGTCATTAATAGCATATATTCCAAATACAATTGCAACAAATAATACTGCGTAACTTAAGATATGTTTTAATCCAAGACTTAAATAAGCAATTAAAATGTTAAATGATTGATATGCTGGATACTTGTAATCCAGTAGATAGGGGTGTTTAATCCCTTTAAAAAGGATTTTAGGCATTTGTAACGATGCATAATCATCTTTATAATATGCGTCTAATATATCATCCATCTCATGCGAGATGACTTCTTTATTCAGTGTTTCAAAGACTGTTAATGCGTGATCTGTGGTAAACTCTTTGGTAAGCAAGTATTTCTTATGGGTTTCATAATACGCCCAGAATAATATAAATTGTAAAGTAGTTCTTATATAATACTTAAATGGCCACTTCACAGTCTCTAATTTCTTTGATAAATACAGCCCTTCACTTAATGCTTTCTGTAATCCTTCTGAATACGCACTTGGGTTAGAATTGAGAACAATTTTATCAACCACATCGTTAAACGAAATTTCTGTTTCTAGGGCTTGAAGTTGTGTACCACAGTCATCACAAATGACAGACACATCATTTAATATTTTTTTACACTTCGGACACTGCATGAAAATCGCCCCCTATCCTTAATGTAATTCTATTTTCTTTTTTTCGTTTTTTATGTCTACAATGCATCATTAAATCAACAACAAGTTCATGTGTTTGTTCTATTTCAAACAATTTTTGAATTAGATTTGATTCAAATAATTTACACTGTTTTCGCTTACGAAATTTTTGAACGGCTTTATATAAATCAATTGTATTATTCACTTTCATTGTAGCGAGTAAAAGATAGAGATATTTTTGATAATGGGTATTGTCGTATTTGAATAGTTTAATTGTTTGATTAAGAACGTCCTCATAATCTTCGTGATCAAAAGCGATATGTATTTTTTCATATAAGTCTTCAACAAGTTGCTGGTTTTCGGTTAATGTTAAGGTTGTTTGTTGTTTATGTTTCGAAAGTTTTTCTTGAAACATAGTGTAATAGTCTTGAATATGGCTACGATTATAATCGGGATGTTCGATAATCGATGTGAAGTCATTAAATAAAGTTTTAAGTTGATCGATATCTGATGCACTTTCTAGCGCTTGTTTTAAATTTGTATCTGTATCAAATTTATATTTTGTCAAGAGTTTGTTCCAAGCATTTAGAATGTGACTACGACATTTTGCATCAATGTAGGATGTTTTATTGTCTGCGTTAAGATGTGCCATATTAATATAATAGAGTAATTTTTCATAAAGTGCATCTTCAAACTGTTTAATCGTTTTTGGATAATTTCCATCAGTAAACGTGGTGTATTTTTTGTATTGTTGATAGGATGATTGTTGATATAACAACATCAATTTATCTAAATTAGCTTTTTTTATGACAAATTCGTTTAAGGCTTCTGTAGAATTAAAATTATTTTCTGCTAAAAATAGTTGCCACCACGCTAAAGAAGCGTTTGGTTTTAGACTAAGTGTGTCCTTACAGGTATCAATAGCACTTTCAAAATCATTATTAATTAACTCAATTTCTGATCGATTTAACAATTTTTCGTATTCATCAAGTTGTGTTTTTTGAATTTTTTCTTGTTGTTTTGTTGTTTTCATTGATGTGTCTTGTAAGAGTTCATATATCCGTGTTCTTAGTTCTTTTAGCGCTTCATCAAATGAATTAACCGCATCAATCCATTTATAGCCATCAAAGAAGTATTTAAATGTTGATGTGTGTTTTGTGTCATCAATCTTAAATTCTAAACGGGCTTTTTTTAGTTTCATTGCAATATCTAATTCTCGTCTGACATCTGGACTTACCATTGCACTTTCAGACGTGATGACTAAAAATATGCTTGCTTTTGTAATCGCATCTTCAATGTTGGTCCAATAATTTTCATTATCGTTTGGTCGTAAGTTTCGTGAAGAAATCCAACATGTAAACCCATCTGATTCGATCGTATCTATCACTTGATTAGCGATTTCTTGTTCAGTCGAACGATAAGAAATAAAGACGTCTCGAGGAATCGTAGAATAATGTTCCTCTTCAATTACTTTTTGGTTATAAACGCGTTCGTATTCTTGTTGTTTGTGTGGAGCGTTTTGTGCGATAAAGTCTTCAACAAGATGTTTGTCACGAATATCACTGTAGGAAATAATATGACTTGTGAGTTCGATTAAATCATCGGGTATAGCAAAATCAACCCGTTCATAAAAGTCTAGTAAATAACGTCTTGCCCCAAATTTATAATTGGCGTACGCATAGTAATAATTGGCTAGATCATCTTTGGGAATTAATCTTAAAATTTCTTTTGTGAAGTGTAGAATATTTTTATGGTCATCAACATCAACTGCGCGTTTAAGATTGTCTCTCAATTTTGCAATTTGTTTGTGCTCTTTTGTCCCCTTTAATGCAAACTCCAAGCCATGGCTAACCAAAAATGTTGACCCACATGCATCACACATTTGTGTTTTGTTATTTTGATCAATTTGTAATGAATTACCACAAGATGTACAAACGACTTTTGTTAGCTCCATAACAATCCTCCCTATGTATACAAAAAGGCGATAGAATCGCCTTTTATTAGTGTATGTACCTTATCTGTCATAGCTATTCCTCAGTAAAAATTATACCACAACAACAAACAGTATTTCAAAATATATTTTATGATTTTTTTTGTAGATAGGTAATTAATTCGGTTTCTTGATGATAAATACGATCAAATCCAATTTCTGTCAACAGTGAATCTAAGGAAGCATCGAAGTTGATTGATTCAAATACAATGTAGCTTCCTTTGTCATTCAATCTATGTTCAAGATGATTTAATAATTGATGTTGATCGCTGACTTCTTCAGGTAGATCAAAGGAAACAATATTTATTTGATGATGCTCTTTATTGGGGAAATCAATAATTTTATAAGTATAGAGTCCAATTTCAAGATCCTTTTTTTTCATTGTTACTTGTGTAACATCGTCAAATGACTCTTCTTTAAATTGGTACGGTGCCATTGAACTGTGTTTATGAGTAAAACTATCATCAACATAAACGCCTAATAAAGGTTTTAATATATTGATTCCCAGAGAAACATATGTGGCCGCAACCATGACAACTAAAAATTCTTTTTCAACGCTTGGGTTTGTTAATAGTTCAGTTGCTCCAATCAAAGCACCAAACGCTATTAATGTTAGTGTTCGGATATAAAACAATGTCATTTTATGGGTATATGTTTTATTAACGATTGACACAATAAAATCAACAACCATAATAAAGACTAAAGCAATGAGCAGTGTCATTAATAGTTTTTCAGCAGTTGTCCCTAAATCATTAATCATTTGAAAGAGAAAAACAATAACAGTGCCGATTCCAATATGGATAATCTTAAACGGTTTAAAAAGGTTATACATAATAATTTGTTTGGTATAATAAAAATAGATACTTAAAATAATTAGATAGTATAAAATAATCGCCACGACAGTCCCTGATTGACTTACACTTGAACAAGAATAATCGGTCCAGCCACATCCTGTAATTGCTAAATGGATATAATCAATAATAATAAATAAAGGAAGTAAAATCCAAAGTTCAAGCGGTTTAATTTGTTTTGATATGAGTAAACTATACATCATTAGTACAATCATTAAAAGTAAATAGACCGTAACAAGGTTAGAAATATTTAATGCATTTTGAAAGGTATAAAAATAGACAACAATATTACTTAAAAGGCCAAATATTAAGTGTTTTTGCTCTATTTTTTTGGGAAAATGCAGGGTTTCTTTTATAATTGCAAACGCAACGCCACCAATAAGACAGATAATCAGTATAATATTTATGATTAAGGTTAAGATGTGGTCCTTTAGTTCGGAAGAATTATTATAGATAGAGACCAATCCCCAAATGAATGGTGGATATAAGAAAAACATGTAAGTGAGAATATAATACATTTTACTGACTTTTTTCATTTTTATCACTCCTAATTTTATGATACGTTATTTGTGAAAATATGCTATAATATTTTTGGTGGTGCGCCAGTTCGGTTGCACATATATAGTTGGTGGAAATCCAATCTGGTAAAGTCTAGCAAACAGCCAGTAGTTAGCCTTGATGCGGAAATCGTGAGATAAAGTATAAGCGTAGGCAAACAACAATTCGAGCCA